>NZ_JAQKGU010000003.1:300000-383886 GCF_028532725.1 Desulfovibrio sp. Fe33 | reverse complement strand
CCGAACCCGGAAGTTAAGCCCTCCATCGCCGATGATACTGCATGGTAGCGTGTGGGAAAGTAGGTCGCCGCCAAGGAATATTTCAGCCCCCGGTCTTTTCGACCGGGGGCTTTTTCTTTTGGGGTTGTTCCGTTCACTGCCCGAAGGCGAAAGTCAGGCGTCGAAAGCCGCTTCGCGGCAATAACCCGATGATTTCGCCTCCGGCGGGCAAGGGCTCGCACCCTTGCATCCCCTGTATGCGCCTTCGGCGCGGGTTTTTCCTTGCTTCGCAGTGTCCTCTTGCCAACGTAGGGGAGTTAACTCGGGCCTGTTGCTTTGTCCTTTGTGCAACCTGGGACATGGGTAACACTTCTGCCCGGGAACATAGGTAACACTTTTACCGTTCCTGTTTTGGCTCCGGGGGCCTGATCAGGCCCCCGGAGCCGTCCCTTTTTCAAAGCCCCAGCAGGACCGATCCTGCGTAAACAATCAAGTCGCCGTTTTGATCTTCCAGCAGCCCTACCGAGCAACCGCGCAACCCCTGGTTGACGTATCGCCTTTTCCCGGCCCATAGGATTTCCCCGCTGCGTTTGACACGCCTGACAGCTTCGCCCTCATCATATTGAAAATCCGGGATGATAGGGGGAAAACTCCGAACAGATCTGACGTATCTGCTGGCGGGCACAGCCATGCCAAGCGCCTCGTGACCGCGCCTATGGTTGTAAATCCTGCGCCAGGAGCGCATGAGCCGTGTCTGCTGGCGCATGTTCCGGCCCTTGCGGAATTCTCGTTTCAAAGTGCGATGCATCCTTTCATGCGAGCCATTTTGCTGCGGCTTGCCGGGTTCGATAAACTCGACGTCAATGCCCAGCCGCAGCCAAAGCGCGCTCATCCGGGAAATTCCTCCGGCCCCGCGTCCGGCAAAGGGTGTTCCGTTGTCCACCCGAATGATCTCGGGAAGACCGAAACGACGGAACAAACGGTCAAATGATGCCCAGGTCGGGTCGAATGCGGGCCGCGAAAGAGGGATACAACCGATCATGAAACGGCTGTGCAGGTCCATGATTGTCAAAGGATAACAAATGGTTTTGTCCAACAGCCGGAACCAGCCCTTGTAATCCACGGTCCAGACATGGTTGGGATGGTCGGGGACGGTCAATTGCCCTGGCCATTGGCGGAACCAGGCGTTGCGTTTTCTTTTTTGCCGCGTCAGCCCTTCCTCTTTCAGGATGACGGCAATGGTGTTGGGAGAGGGGGCCTTGAAGCCCCTGGCCCGGAATTCTCCGGCGATCTTGCGGGGATCTTGGCCGGGATTCGCCTTGCGCAGGGCGACAATGGCCTCGCGCATTTCGATGGATGCTTTGTGCGGACACCGACGCGGTCCACGGCTCAGCGTACAAAATCCGTGCGCTGCGTGTTTGGCATCCGTTCAGCCATTTGTACTCCGTCTTCCGGCTGATTCCATACTTTCGGCATAGGGACACCTTCGGCTCACCCCGCAGTCTCGGCTCCACGACGACAGTCCGTCTTTTATCCATAGGTTTCAAATTGCTCCAGGGCATGTGCACCTCCAGGCTTCAATGCCTAAGGTATTACCCCTGTCCCCGGACTAATGTGTTCCCTATGTACCAGGGCTGTATCTTTAGGACTAATAATAGCAGGGCATTTACCCGTTTAGTCTTGGGGGGAGACACGTATGGCCAGTTTCGGTTGAGCGAGGGGATTGTTCTTGCCGGGGTTGTTCGGGTTTGAGATAGTGAGTTTGAGCCCGATTAAGCCATGAAGGAGGGGACGTGACGAAGTTGAAGGCCGTACCCAAGGTCATACCCATCCGGAATAAGGAAATCACCAAGGAGAAGCTGGTCAAGGCCGTGGGCAAGGTGCTGGCCGAAGTCGGTTTTCAACGGTTGGGCGTGAACTTGGTCGCCCGTGAAGCTGGCGTGGATAAGAAGCTGATTTATCGTTATTATCATGGGTTGGAAGGGCTTGTCGCCGAGTACGGCCGGACTGTCGAGTTCTGGCCAACCGCTGAAGAATTGCTCGGCGGCGACACTGAGCGCATTCGCGAAATGGCCCCCCATGAGATCATGTCCCAATTTTTCAAGCGGTATCTGCGGGCCATTCTGCGCAGGCCGCAGACGCTTGAAATATTGGCCTGGGAAGGAGTCGTGCGTAACGAACTGACCCGTGGATTGGAAGAGGTCCGGGTCAAGACCGCATTGGAATTTTTCGAGTTGATGCAGGCGGATCCGCCAGAGGAAGTCGATTTAACCGCATTGGTCATGATTTTGGCCGCTGCAGTCAATTCCCTTGCGGTCAGGTCGCGCATACATGACAGTCTGGGCGGCGTGGATGTCCGTTCCGAATCGGGCTGGAAGCGGATCGAAGATACTTTCGACTTGTTGCTTGAGCGGACGCTGCAAAGATGACAAAGGCCCAGGTTAACAACCTGGGCCTTTATGCCGACAAGCCTATTTCGTTTTGCCGCGCTTGGTCCAGAGCTTCATTTCCTTCATCTTCTTGCGGCGCTCGCGCTGCAGAGATTTGCACACCAGGGGCAGCTTTTTCTTATAGCCGTATTGCTCCCGGTATTCCTCGGGAGTCATGCCGTGTGTGGCCAGATGCTTCTTGGTAAGTACTTTGAAGGATTTGCCGCAGGCACAGCAGAGGATGGATTTTTCGCGGATGGCTTTTTGCGGATCCACGGCTGTGGGGGTTGCGCTGTCTACGGCTTCGCCTTCAGCGATGGCTTTAATACCGGCGGCCAGTTTCTGTACCATGGACGTAATTTCTTCTTCGGTCATGGTCCGTACGCTGGCCTGTGCCTTCACGATTTCCAACGCTTGCTGCAAATAGTCTTCCATGGGAATCTCCTTAGTTGTTCGGACCATCGGAAGAGGAGTGAAACCAAACATCGTTCCGCGTCCAATGTTGTAATGTAAAACTTTACCGCAACTAAATTCTATTAAACATATGCCGTTCTGTGTCAAGATATTATGATTCAGCATACTGCGAAGAGTAATTGATTTTTGAGTCAAGTTCGCGAAAAAAACACAGGGCCAGCCGTTTATTCTCTGCGGTCTTGATTCCTCAGGCTGGGTGAAGTATACGGCAAAGTGTTGAGACGTTATTATCGAATAAAGCACAATCAATGGAGAGAGGAATGAGTTCGGATGGTAATAAAATCCACAAGTTAGAGGCTGTGCACACCGAGAAGGGCTCCAATGATTCCGCTGAGGAGCAGCCCGTGGCTCCCTCCGCGGCCGCCAGCGCCACCAGTCGCGACATGAGCAAGGTGGCGGTCATTGTTTCCCTGCTCGTCGTTGTCCTGTTGGTAATTTTCTTTTTCGGAATGAATCGCAACATCGCCGGGCTGACCGAAGAAGTGAAGAGTCTTGGCGCACTGCGTCAGGACGTCAGCAAGCTGGATGAACGGATGTTGCAGATGGAGGAAGGACTCCCCGCACAGATGAAGCGGATGCTCGCTCACGACATGGTTAACGAGATGGCCATGAAGGCCGCTTATCTCGGCAATACGCTTGAGGACCAACCCCTGCGCGACAAGATGCAGGGGATCATGGAGTCTCTCAAGGAGGTCCGTGGGGAGTTGGAAAAGTAATTCCCGCCTCGGATAAGAATTGGAACGCAGGTGCGGCAATTAATTGCCGCACCTTTTTTTGGATTTTTTGTTGATCATAATTAATCAATGTTGACCGAAAATATATTGACATATTGGTAGTTTTTTGTTTTTGTCTAGTTGTTTGATTAGAAATGAACAACGTGGTTGCGAGATGGATAGAAAATTTATCAGTTTGCGCGAAGTCGGACGGCGGTTGGATATACCGCCTTCAACTGTCGTGTATTATAAGGATAAGTTTGAGAAATTTATCCCGTCAGAGGGGGGAGGCGGACGCCGGACACGGTATCCGGTCGAAGTCTTGGAAATCTTCAGGAGGATTCGAAAGATGTTCAACAACAATTGGTCCACTGAACAAATTGAGCAGCAGTTGGCCTTGAAATTCGGCGCATTGATGGACGATACACGGTTTGATCAATCTGTTGAACAAACCGTGTCCTCGCGTACCGTTCAGGAGCTTGCGGGGGTGCTGTCCGAAATGGCCGACCTGTTGAATGATCAGTCGCTGTTCCGAAGCGAAATCCGTTCCCTGAGAGACGAGGTGGCGGCCTTGCGCGCGGAGCGTGAGGCGGAGGCCATCAGGCGGGAGGAGGCTGTCCGTTCGTTGCGGGAGGAGATCACTGCGCTCAAGCGCAGGCTGTCGGGTCGAGAGCGCGGCGGGGCTATCGATTTTCCCTCTTCCGAATTTTTGTCCAGCCCGCTGGTTATCGCTTCCGGTGGCGAATATCTTGGGGTGCAGGGCAAGGGGCGCAAGCATTTTTCGCTTGAGGATTTCGTTCAGCTCATCGAGCGCAAGGAGTCGGATGCCGTGGCGGTTGAAACGTCTTGGACACGGCAGGACGATCATTGGGTGCTTGGTGTGTGCACTCAGGATTCCGTCACCGGAAAAGAGCAGAATATCCTGTTGGTGGCGAGGAGGACGGTCACGCCGAGTCGAAATACTGTTACGGAGATTATTCGGCTCAATATCGACGGCAACGATGCTCCAGATGCGCTTTTGCTGACGTTGTTCCGCCAGTTGAAGGCTGTTTTCACCGGGTAACAATCGTAATTGTTTTAATCTTCTTCTAGAAAAACTCTTGATTGATTCGGTCGTTTCAATTATATAGCTACTGCCGAATATATTGTCAGGCACCAAGTTTCGCCGGTTCATTTGGAGGAGACGGTATGCCCCAGGTCGCTGCAAGAATTACTCATGATCAGGAAAAGTGGCTCAAGGACTATTTCAAGACCAAGAGCGCCGGAGCCGAGTTCATCCTGCCTTGGGCCGTCGACGTTTTCTTCAAGTCCATCCGCAATGTATCCAGCGATTTTTCCATTGCCGAGCTCAAGACCATTCTGGAATCACACCGTGAAGTGAAGCTGCTGCCCAACCAGTCCAAGCAGGCGTACCTGCTGCTTCGGGTCGAGGAGGCGTGCGACGAGCACAGCGTTCACATTCAGCATGGGGCGAGCAAGAGCAACCTAGAGGTCAAGCTCCGCCGCCTGACCGATCTCCAGGCCACCGCCCTGATGATTTGGGCTACAGCCTTCTGGGTCAGCAAGGCCTGGAACGGCGTTTCGGTCGAAGACTACGTCAAGCTGTCCTGCGGTTGATCGGCGGCTTCGGGCCGCTTTTTTTTGCGATTGTCGGTATGAGGGTGGTTGCACCCGCCGATGATCGTTGTTTTTTTGGAGGTTGAACCATGGAAAGACTTCCCTGTGTCCTGACCATCGCCGGTTCCGATTCCGGCGGCGGGGCCGGCATTCAGGCCGACCTTAAGGCCATCACCGTGCTTGGCGGTTTCGGCGCGAGCGTCATTACGGCGCTGACCGCCCAGAATACCGCTGCGGTGACCGGCATCCATGCCCCGTCGGCCAAGTTCGTGGCCTTGCAGCTCAAGACCGTGCTTGACGATATCCGGGTGGATGCGGCCAAGACGGGGATGCTTTTTTCCGCTCCGATCATCGAGGCCGTGGCCGCAGGCCTGGCGAACAAAAATTTCCCCCTGGTGGTTGATCCGGTCTGCGTGGCCACTTCGGGAGGCAAGCTTTTGCAGGACGACGCGGTGGAGGCCATGGTGGAACGGATGTTCCCTCTGGCGGACCTGCTTACCCCGAACATGCCCGAGGCCGAGTTATTTACGGGCATGAAGATAAAGGACAGGGAGGATGTCTTCCTGGCCGGTAAGCTGCTTCTCAAGATGGGGCCGAAAGCGGTGCTTATCAAGGGAGGACACGCCGACTCTCTGGCCGTGACCGACTGGTTCATGCGCCCTGGAGCCGAACCGATTCCCTTCATGCAGCAGCGGGTCGACACGGATTGCACCCATGGCACCGGCTGCACCCTGTCCGCGTCCATCGCCACCGGGCTGGCCCGGGGGCTGGACATGGAGGCGGCAATCCTGCGCGCCCAGGAATATTTGAACCTGGCCTTGCGGGCCGGGTATAGGCTGGGTGAAGGGGGCGGCCCGCCCAATCACCTCGCGCCGTGGATAAAAGAGCGCGCCAAGGAAGGGGCTCTTGCCGTGGTTGATGAAATTGGAAGGCGGCTTGCGATTGTTCCCGGGGTCGAGGCCTTGCTGCCGCGCGGCCGGACCAATGTGGCTGTGGCTGTGCCCTTTGCAGACTCCATTCGCGATGTGGCCGGATTTTCCGGCGGGTTCATTGCCCTGGCGCGTGGCGGGGTGGAAGTGGTGGGCTATCCCGAGTTCGGAACGAATGAACGTTCAGCGGCTTTGCTGCTGTCCGCCCGGAGGGTGCGGCCCGAGGTCCAATGTGCCATGATGCTGCGCGGCGGCGCGGCTGTTCGCCAAGTCTTTGCAAAGCTTGACATAGAGGTCACTTGGATGGATTGGGAAGGGCGGCCCGAGTATGTCGGCGACGAAGGTTGTGGGTTTGAAGAGTGGGGCGGTCTGGAAGCCCTCAAGTCGCATCCGGCGCCGGGGAATGTCCGGGCGTTGGGTGATCCGGGCGGCATGGGCCGAGAGCCGGTCATCCATTTGCTGGCCGAAAATGCGGACGAATTGCTGGCCGTTTTGCGCAGAATTGTCGACCAACTGGTCGGAAACGCCGATGAAGTGTAGATTTCCGTCACAGCGACGCCCCTATAGGTTGACATATGCGCGAGAGCTTGCTTAAACAGCACGTTCTTTTTGCGGGCGTGGCGGAATTGGTAAACGCGCCAGATTTAGGATCTGGTACCTCACGGTTTGGGGGTTCGAGTCCCTCCGCCCGCACCACAAAATGCCATATTTACGCGCCTGCCCAGGCGTTTGAGGAGGATACGTCTCATGGAATACAATGTTGAAGAACTTTCCCCGGTGAAACGCAAGATCACCGTGGAGGTCCCTGCCGAAGAGGTCAACGCCGCTCTCTCCGCCACTGTGGCTCTGTATCGTATGCAGGCCGACGTCAAGGGCTTCCGCAAGGGCAAGGTGCCGTCCTCGGTCGTCGAGTCCAAGTACCGCAAGCAGGTCTATGGCGAAGCCACTACCGATCTGATCAACTACCAGATCAACGAAATTTTGAGCGGTCTGTCCCTGCAACCCATGTCCCGCATCGATGTGGATGCCGAGGAACTGGTTCGGGACGAGGATTTCAGCTACTCCATCGAGTTCGAGGTCGCGCCCAAGCTCGACCTGCCCAAGTACAAGGGCCTTGAGGTCGAGGAAGTGGAAGTTGAAGTCTCCGACGACGAGGTCGCCGAGGTCGAGGAGCGCATTCTCGAAAACAACGCCGAGGTGAAGGTTATCGAAGACGTTCGTCCTCCGAAGGACGGCGAGGTCGCCTCCGTCAGCTTTGGCGCTTACCAGGACGGCCAGATCGTCGAGGGCATCCAGGCCGAGAACTTCGACCTGGTCCTGGGCCAGAACCAGGCCCTGCCTGAGTTCGAGGACCTCATCAAGACCCTGGCTCCCGGCGAAGCCGGCGAGACGGACATCACCTTCCCGGCCGACTTCATCAATGAGAATCTGGCTGGCCGGACCGTGACCATGAAGGCCAAGCTGCACGCGGTCAAGGAGCGCATCAAGCCCGAGATGACCGACGAAGTGGCCAAGAAGGCCGGATTCAAGGATGTTGAGACCATGCGCAAGGGTATCCGCGAGTCCTACGCCTCCCAGCGCAAGCAGATGAGCAAGTCCGCCGCCCAGAGCGAGCTGCTGACTTCCATCATCGACGGCATCGACGAATTTCCGCTGCCGCCCGCCATGGTCGAGGATCGTATCGATCGTCTGCTGAAGGACCTGGAATACCGCCTGGACCGCCAGGGCAAAGGCTTCCAGTCTCTGGGCAAGACGCCCGAAGAGCTGCGTGAGGGCTTCCGCACCGAGGCCGAAGGCTCGGTGAAGACGGAGATCCTGCTGCTGGCCGTCGCCGCCGAGGAAGGCCTGGAAATCTCCCCCGAGGAGATCGACGCCACCCTGTCCCATCTGGCCATGCAGTCCCGCCAGCCCCTGCACGAGCTGAAGAAGTACTACGAGGACAACAACCTCATCGTTCCTCTCAAGGATCGTCTGCTCTGCGACAAGGCTTCCGAACTGATTTACGATTCCGCCGAGGTCAAGCTGATCGCTCCGCCCGCCGCGGGCGCAGCCGCCAAGGACGAGACCGCTTCCGAGTCCGATACGGACGGCGCGGCGAAGTCCGGCGGCATCCAGTTCAAGGACAAGGCCGAGGCTGTCGACTGGGCCGTGAACATCTTGGGCATCAAGGAGTCCACCGCCAAGAGCTATTCCCTGTCCAAGCTCCAGGAGCGTGCCGACAAGTACGAAGCCGAACAGGCTTAGGCTTTCGGAAACGAAACAAGACGAGCGGCGGTCCGGGAACTTCCGGGCCGCCGTTTTTTTCAGCCGCTCTTGACCTTGCCTCGCGGATGCCTATTTGGTTCCGTGAGCGTGGGAAGTTTCCCCTTGTCCTCACAGGGGAAATATCTCATACTGAATGTCGTAAAACTGAGTGGATACGGGCCTTGATCGCCCGTTTCGGGGCAGCCGGAGAACAATGTTTTCCGTCCGTCTTCCGATAAACCGCCCAATATCCTTCAAGGAGACATACATGGTCGCCATTCCGATGGTCATCGAAACAACCGGCCGCACCGAACGTGCGTACGATATTTATTCCCGGCTTCTCAAAGACCGGATCATTCTGCTCGGCAGCGCCATCGACGATCACGTGGCCAGCCTCATTTGCGCCCAGCTCCTTTTCCTGGAGTCCGAAGACCCGGAAAAGGAAATCTATATGTACATCAACTCGCCGGGCGGCGTCGTGACCGCAGGCATGGCCATTTACGATACCATGCAGTACATTTCCGCACCCGTGGCCACCCTGTGCCTCGGTCAGGCGGCCAGCATGGGTTCGCTGCTGCTTGCGGCGGGAGCGAAGGGGATGCGCTACGCATTGCCGCACAGCCGCATCCTGATCCATCAGCCGCTGGGCGGCGCGCAGGGCCAGGCGTCGGATATCTCCATCCACGCCAAGGAGATTCTGCGCATGAAGGACGAGCTGAACGGTATTCTTGCCCACCACACCGGGCAGTCTCTGGAGAAGATCACCGCGGACACGGACCGCGATTATTTCATGTCGTCCGAGGAAGCCCTCGAATACGGACTCATCGACAAGGTCATGACGTCCAGGGCCGACGTGGACGAAAGCATTAAGGGTTAAACGTCATGACGACCGAAAAGAAGAACAATTCACCGGATCTGTGCTGCTCGTTCTGCCGCAAGACGCAGGCGAAGGTGCAGCGGCTCATCGCCGGGCCGGACGTATACATCTGCGACGAGTGCGTCGCCCTGTGCAATGACATCATGGCTCAGGAGACCATCAGCGAGGAATTCGAGGATGGTCGGCTGCTTCCTCCGCAGGAGATCAAGGACCTGCTGGATCAGTATGTCATCGGGCAGGACCAGGCCAAGAAGATCCTGGCCGTTGCCGTGCATAACCACTACAAGCGCGTGTTGTACGCCGCGGCCAATACGGCTTCCGACGATGTCGAGATAGACAAGTCCAACATCCTGCTCATCGGGCCTACCGGATCGGGCAAGACGTTGCTGGCCCAGACCTTGGCCAGGGTGCTCAAGGTGCCGTTCGCCATTGCCGACGCCACCACGCTGACCGAAGCCGGTTACGTGGGCGAGGATGTGGAGAACATTCTCGTGCAGTTGCTCCAGAACGCCGACTACGATATCGACGCGGCTTCCCGGGGCATCATCTACATCGATGAGATCGACAAAGTCGCCCGGAAGGGCGATTCCCCGTCCATCACCCGCGACGTGTCGGGCGAGGGCGTTCAACAGGCCCTGCTCAAGATCATCGAGGGCACCGAGGCGAACATCCCGCCCAAGGGAGGGCGCAAGCACCCCCAGCAGGAGTTCATCCGCATGGATACCTCGAACATCCTGTTCATCCTCGGCGGCGCGTTCATCGGTCTGGACAAGATCGTGCAGCAGCGCAGACAGGGCTCCGGCATGGGCTTCGGCGCCAAGGTCGAGGCCAAGAAGGAAATGGGCTTGGGTGAGCTTTTCGCCATGGCCGAGCCCATGGATCTCATCAAGTTCGGCCTGATTCCCGAGTTCGTGGGCCGTATCCCGGTGCAGACCGCCTTGGAGGAGCTGACCGAGGACGACCTGGTGCGCATCCTGACCGAGCCCAAGAATGCGCTCATCAAGCAGTACAGAAAGCTGTTCGAGCTGGACAAGGTGGAATTGACCTTCACCGAGAATGCGCTGCGGGCCATCGCCAAGAAGGCCATCGAGCGCAAAACCGGCGCGCGCGGCCTGCGCAACGTGCTGGAAAAGACCATGCTCGACATCATGTACAAGCTTCCGGCCATGCCCGACGTGCGCGAGTGCGTGATCAACACGGCCGTGGTCGAGAAGGACATGGATCCGCTGCTGATGTATCATCAGGAAGTGAAGTCCGCATAGGACGCCTTGGATTGACATTCCGCCCGCGGGCCTTACTTTCACTGCATCGGCGGTATCCCCCATTTCGGGGGCGTACGCCTTATTTTAACCCTCGGAGGAATTAATGCCGACATTCAGTTTCGACGGCAAGAAATCCCCTGATGCCATGACCCTCCCGATGATGTCGTTGAGGGAAGTGGTTATGTTTCCGAAATCCATCGTCCCGCTTTTCGTGGGACGTGAGGCCTCCATCAAGGCCATAGAGACCGCGGTAGCAGACTTCGGCAAGCAGATATTCCTGGTCACTCAAAAGAGCCCGGAAAAGGAACACCCCGAAGCGGGCGACCTGTATCGGGTTGGTACGGTCAGCAAGATTCTGCAGATGCTTCGTCTGCCCGACGGCACCATCAAGGTGTTGTTCGAGGGCGTGTCCCGCGCTGAGTGGGACCCGGAAATCGACATGATCCCTTACGCCGAAGAGGAGGGCGACTACCCCAAGGCCCGGTTCCGGACCCTGGATGAAGCCGGTGTGGATTCTGCCGAAGCCAACGCGCTTATTCGCGTGGTCCAGGATTCCCTGGAGGAATTCGGCAAGGTCAACAAGAAGGTGGCTCCCGAGGCCATTCTGGCCATGTCCACCATCAAGGACGCGGGCCAGCTCGCCGACCAGATCATGCCGCACCTCAAGATCGATTTCTCGCGGAAGCAGGAGATTCTTGAAGAGCTCGACCCCAATCGTCGTCTGGAGCGCGTTTATGAGCTCCTGCTCGGCGAGATCGAGATCGTCTCCATCGAGAAGCGCGTCAAGGGACGCGTCAAGGAGCAGATGGAGAAGAACCAGCGGGAGTATTATCTCAACGAGCAGGTCAAGGCCATCAACAAGGAGATGGGCCGCGACGACGATCCCCAGGCCGAGGCGCAGGAGCTGGAGGCACAGCTTGACGCCAAGCCCATGTCCGAGGAAAACCGCGAGCGGGTCCGCAAGGAAATCAAGAAGATGCGGACCATGCAGTCGTCCAGTGCGGAGTACACCGTGGTCCGCAACTATATCGACTGGGTACTCGACCTGCCTTGGGACAACCTCAAGGACGACAGGGATGTGGACATCTCCAAGGCCCGGGCCATCCTCGACGAGGACCACTATGGCCTGGAAAAGCCCAAGGAGCGCATTCTCGAATATCTGGCCGTGCAGACCTTGGTGGAGACCATGAAAGGTCCCATCCTCTGTTTTGTCGGCCCTCCTGGCGTGGGCAAGACTTCCATCGCCCGTTCCATCGCCCGCTCCATGGATCGCGAGTTCCTTCGCCTGTCCCTGGGCGGAGTGCGGGACGAGGCCGAGATTCGCGGCCATCGCCGGACCTACGTCGGAGCCATGCCCGGCAAGATCATTCAGTCGCTGAAGCGGGTGAAGTTCAACAACCCGGTCATCTGCCTGGACGAAGTGGACAAGATGTCCGCCGACTTCCGCGGCGATCCGTCCGCGGCCCTGCTCGAAGTGCTGGACCCGGAGCAGAACTACGCATTCAACGATCACTATCTGGATTTGGATTACGATCTGTCCAAGGTGTTCTTCATCACCACGGCCAATAATCTGGAAGGCATTCCGTTGCCGTTGCAGGACCGCATGGAGATCATCCGGCTGCCCGGCTACCTGGAAACCGAGAAGATGGAGATCGCCAAGGGCTTCCTTTTGCCCAAGCAGATCAAGCAGCACGGCCTCGACCCTGAGAATCTCAAGGTCTCGGACAATGCCGTCCTGGATGTGATCCGTTACTACACGAAGGAAGCGGGCGTTCGTAATCTGGAGCGCGAGATCGCCTCCATCTGCCGCAAGACCGCCATGAAGATCGTGGAGTCCCACGAGCGCGACAAGTCCGTCACCATCTCCAAGCAGAGTCTGCAGAAGATGCTTGGCGTGACCAAGTATACATACGGCGAGCGTGAGGAAGAGTCTCAGGTGGGCGTGTGCAACGGCCTTGCCTGGACGCAGCTCGGCGGCGAGATGCTTCTGGTGGAAGTTGTGCTCATGCCCGGAAAGGGCAAAGTGGAGATCACCGGCAAGCTCGGCGACGTGATGAAGGAATCCGCGAAAGCGGCCGTGTCCTACATCCGGTCCCGGTCCGACCTGTTGGGGCTCAAGCCCGACTTCTACAGGCTGGTGGACATCCACATCCACGTGCCTGACGGCGCCACGCCCAAGGACGGCCCGTCCGCAGGCATCACCCTGACTACGGCGCTTGTCTCCGCGCTGCTGAACATCCCGGTGCGTCACGATCTGGCCATGACCGGCGAGATCACCTTGCGCGGCCGCATCCTGCCTATCGGCGGGCTTCGCGAGAAGCTTCTGGCGGCTCACCGAGGTCTCATCAAGACCGTGCTCATTCCCGCGGAGAACGAGAAAAACTTGCAGGACGTGCCTAAGGAAATCCTCAAGGACCTGGAAGTGATCCCGGTCAAGACCATGGATCAGGTCATCGACAAGGCCCTGAAAGGGAGTTCCCGGAACGTTTGGGTTCGCAACCATGGCGAAGCGCCGGTAGCGGCCGGGCTCCTCAAGGAGGAGTTCCAGCGGCCCGCCCGCCAGTAAGTTCCCCATTACTGTTAAAAAAAGCCCGACGGTTTTGCCGCCGGGCTTTTTTCGTGTAAGCTGCGGAGAACCTGGAGGTTGAGAATGAGCGATATTACGAGAAAGGAACGCGCCATGGGCGCGATAGTCGGCATGTACATCGGCGACGCCCTCGGGCTGGGGCCGCACTGGTATTACGATCTTAATGAGCTGCGGGCGGCTTACGGTGATTGGATCAAGGACTATATGCCGCCCAAGCCCGGCTGGTACCATGACGGGTGCCTGGCCGGGGATGTCTCACAGACCGGGCAGGTATCCATGCTCCTGCTGGCTTCCCTGGCCGAGCGCGGAGAATACGATGAGGCCGATTTTACGGCGCGCCTGGATGGTTTCCTCGATACTCTGGACGGCACGCCCCATGGCGGAAGGTATACGGATATCGCCATGCGCGAGGTCTGGCAGGCGCGCAAGGGGGGCGTTCCGTGGGCCGAGGCGGGCGGATTGTCGGATTCGGGTGAGGCCGCCGTGCGCGGGGTCATGCTTGCCGCTCGTTATGCCGCAGACCCCCGCGGATTGGCCGCGCACGCCATGTCCAACATTCACCTGACTCACGCCGAACCCTTTGTGGCCGCGCAGTCGCTGGCCTTCATTCTGGCCGTTTGCAGGCTGATCCGGGGAAAGACGTTGGAAAATTCGGGCAAGTCCCTCATGGGGTGGGCTCAGAAGGAGGTGGACAGGGCGCTTATCGACGTATTCCTGCAACCGGGCCTGGTTCATCAGGCGGCGACGGATTTATCCATCAAGGTGGAGCCGCCGGAACGTATCGCCCAGATTTATGGCCTGGCCTGCCAACTCGGCTTCATGGTTCCTGCGGCGTATTGGCTGTCCAGCCGGTTTGCCGATTTCGAGACGGCGGTTCTTACGGCCGTGAACGGAGGCGGCAACAACATGGCGCGCGCCAGTCTGACCGGAGCGCTTTCCGGAGCGCTGGTCGGAATCGGCGGTATCCCGCAGCGGTTCATCGACGGCTTGCGCGACCGGGACGAGATACTCGCCAATGCGGAAAAAATTGCTTCTGTTCTGGATTAGTTAGCCGGAAAGGGATTGGCCCAGCCCGAGAGTGCTGATGGCGGTGAGCAGGGCGTTGTTCCTGAGCATCTGCATCCCCGGATTGTCTCCCTTGGCGGGCGTCGTGTTATTGTTGTGCGTCGTTTCCTTGGGGTCGATGCCCATGGACTGGTAGCTTTTTTCCCTTTCCTCCTCTTCTTTCTTGTCCGTTTTCCCGGGCATTTTGTCGGTCATTGAGGAGAGATGGGATTTGGTTTTGACGCCCGTGATCTTTTCGATTTCCTTTTCGATGTCGCGGATGCGTTCCTTTTGTTCGTCAGTGGGGCTTCCCTCGGCCATGGCCATGGTCTGGGCCAGGAGGTTTTGCAGGAAGATCACCCGGCGCTGTTCTTCCGGGGGCAGCTCCTTCTTGAACGACAGGGGAGACCCGGAGGTTTCATCGGTGTCCTCCGTGGCGGGCTGTTCGCCGACAGGCGAGATGTTCCGTGATTGACCGACCAGCCTGGCCGAACTGTTCGGCCACATGGTGGACATGTCCATTGATACGTTCATGCTAGCTCCTTGGGGAAAGATGTTCCCCCGTCGAAGCAATGCAGGAATCGTTCCGGGAAAAAACGTCCCAAAAACGATGCGGCCCGCTTGAAGCGGGCCGCGTTTTCAGTGAGTTAACGAATTTTCGAAGTGATGTTGTTCTTGATCCAGGAGCTGTCCCACCACTCGATGGGCTGGGTGGGAGTGCCCGCCACGATGATGCCGTAGTGCAGGTGGTCGCCGCCCGCCAGGCCGGTTGCTCCGGTATGGGCGATGATCTGTCCACGCGTGATCATGTCGCCGGGATGCACTTCAACGGACGAGAGATGGGCGTAGAGCGACTGTAGCCCGAGGCCGTGATCGAGGACCACCACGTTGCCGTAGATGCCAAGGAAGTCGGCGTAGACCACCCGTCCGTCGTTGCCCGCTGGGACCGGGGCTTGCTTGACGCTGGCGAGGTCCAGGCCGAGGTGGGTCTGGTGGTCCACCTTTTTGCCCTTGTACATGTAGTCGCGGGCGTCGGCGAAGCGGGCGCGGTTGGCCGCATTGGGCAGCCGGACGAACGGACCGGACCAGAGTATGGTCGGGCTGGTCTGGCGGCTGAACTCAACAAGCTTGGCCCGGTTTTCCTTGCGGATGGTGTTGTTGATGTAAAGGTATTGGTCGAGCAGAGAGCCCTGGTTGGGAACCAGTCCCTGGAATTCCGGGATGGTCTGCTCCATGAAGTTGTCGGACAGGTTGATGCTGTCCTGCCGGAAGGCGCGCGGGTTGGTGTGGTAGTTGAAAGACCGCTTCGCGCTGTTTCCGGCCACGTCCGAGGCGACGATGAACGGCTGGAAGTCCTTGGCCGACGTATCCCAGGGGTGGGCGAACAGGCAGTAATAGAGGAACTTGCCCTCGCCGCCGGGTTGCAGGTGGCCCGGGAAGAAGCGCTCGCCGACCTGGATGCCGGTGTTCGCGGCTTTCTCGCTCAGGGCATAGACCATCAGCCCGGCTCCGCCCTGGTTCAGGTTGTTGGTGGGGGACTCCACATAGATGCGGGGCGGGGTCAGGTCCAAAGAATAGACTTTTCCGATCTTGGTTACGCCTGCATCGCCGAAGGGGTACAGGGAAGCGTCCCTGGCCGTGATTTCGATGGAGAATTTCCCTTCCTTGAGGGTGCCCGCGCTCAGGGGAATGTCCTCCCGGACCTGCATGATGCCGCCGGGGTAGCTCTTGGCCGCCAGAGGAATGCGCGTGTCGCCCTGGACAGCGTAAATCTCCAGCGACTTCAGGCCGCTGCCCGGATCGTCTATCTGGACGGTCAGGGTGGATTCCTTGCCAAGCTGCTCCGTGTCCGGGGTGATGGACACCACCGGCGGAGTTGTGTCGCGGAAAATCATGAAGAGTCCGGCCGCAGTGGCCAGGAGGATGATGATGGCGAGAAGGCCGCCCAAGGGCAGCTTGCCGCCGCTTTTCTTTTTGGTCAATCTGGTATCTTTGCTCATGGTGCACAATCCTATGTGATTAATTCTAGACTATTTCTATAATAGACAGAGAGAGGACACAAGGGAAGAAGGCCTAAATCCGGAAGAGGACCGCCAATCTGTCGGAATACGAAGAAAAAAGCCGCATGTTGAGGTGCGGCTACGGTTTGTTCGGCCTGACGCCTCAGGCGTCCTGCTCCAGCCCCTCCATCAGGTTGATGGTCAGGCGCAGGAAGTCGGCTTCGGTGACGATGCCCACCAGCCCCCCGGCTTCGACGACGGGCAGGCAGCCGTATTTGTTGTTGAGTAGGAGACGCGCGGCCTTCTTCAGCGAGGTCTCGGGCTCTACCGAAACGATGTCCGCCCGCATGATCTCGCGGATGGGGATGCCGGAATCGATCTCCTTCTGCGTTTCCGGGTCGAGCCCGGCCAGTTTGGAGATGGTTGCGGACAGGATGTCCCGGTGGGTGATGAGCCCTGTGAAGACGTTGTCCACCGTGACGATGGGAATGTGCCGGATGCGTTGCAGGTCCATAAGCTCCCGCGCGGTGTGCAGGGAGTCGTTCTCCTTGAGGGAGAAGACCGGCGACGACATGAGGTCCTTCACCTTCAGCATAGCTCCTCCTGGGTCTAGTGATATCCTCCGCCAATGAAGGAAATGTGTCAAGATTTCTGCTCCCTTTTCGGGCATTCTTCGCCCCCCGAGTTGACTTGGGGGATAAAATCTGTTCAGCATCCCGCAGGTGTTTCCGTTCATGGCGCACCGTATCCCCAGGAGAGATGATGGTTGATCCGGTAAGGCTCAGGGAGCGCATGGTGCGTGACCAGATTCAGGCGCGCGGCGTGACGGACAAGCGCGTGCTTGCGGCCATGCGCGAACTGCCGCGCCACACGTTCGTCGAAGAGGCTCTGGCCTGCAAAGCCTATGGCGACGGGCCGCTGCCCATCGGCGAAGGGCAAACCATCTCCCAGCCGTATATCGTGGCGCTCATGTCCGAGCTGCTGCAGGTGGAGCCGGGCATGAAGGTGCTGGAGATCGGCACCGGGTCGGGCTATCAGGCCGCGGTCCTGGCGCATATGGGAGCCGATGTCTATACCGTGGAGCGCATCAAGAAACTTTTTCACGCCGCTCGCAAGCGGTTCATGGACATGCGCCTGTTCTCGGTCAAGCTCAAGCTTGATGACGGGACGATGGGGTGGCCCGAGGAGGCTCCTTTCGACAGGATCATCGTCACGGCGGGCGGTCCCGAAGTGCCTGGTCCGCTGGTGGACCAACTGGCCGATCCGGGCCGGATGCTTATCCCCGTCGGTGAGTCGCGCCGGAACCAGACCCTCATTCTGGTTGAGAAGAAGGACGGCCAGGTCACCCGCGAGGACAAGGGCGGCGTCGCCTTCGTGGACCTGGTGGGGAGCCACGGCTGGTAGGGGGCGGAATCGTGAGTGGGAGTCAGACGAATCTCAGGGCGGCGTTCATGGCCAGCCCCGGCCCGTGCAACCTGCGTGAGGCGGTCCTGTTGTGCCTCAAGGGCGTGTGCATGGGCGGGGCCGACATAATTCCCGGCGTGTCGGGCGGGACCATCGCTTTCATTACCGGCATCTACACCCAGTTGGTGGACGCCATCCGTTCGGTGGACGCGCTTTTCGTCCGGCGGTTGCTGCGCCTGGATTTCACGGGGGCGCTGGCCGAGGTGCATCTCCGTTTCCTGGCTTGTCTGCTGTTCGGCATTCTGGCCGCAGTGGTGAGCATGGCCGGTGTGATGAACTACATGCTCAATGTTCATCCTGTGGAGATATGGTCTCTGTTCTTCGGCCTCATCGCGGCCTCCATCTTCGTGGTCGGAAAAGAGATCAACCCCCTCAACGCCGTCAACGGCGTCCTGATCCTGCTCGGAGCGGCCGGCTGCTATTTCCTGGTGGGCATGATTCCCGTGTCCACCCCCGAGACCCTGTCCTTCATTTTTCTGTGCGGGGCCATCGCCATCTGCGCAATGATTTTGCCGGGCATCAGCGGGGCGTTTCTGCTGCTCATGCTGGGCAAGTATGAATACGTGACTCGGACCCTCAAGAATCCGTTTCTGTGGGATAATTTCGTGATTCTCGCGGTCTTCGCCGCGGGAGCCGTAGTGGGCATAGTCCTGTTTTCCAGGGTGCTGCATTACCTGCTGCACCGGTGGCACGCGGCCACGGTGTCCGTGCTGACCGGGTTCATGATAGGGGCTCTGCGAAAGGTTTGGCCCTGGAAAGAAGTCTTGGAATCGACGGTCATTCGTGGAAAGATACATGTCCTGCGCACGCAGAATGTCCTCCCCGACGCCTTTGACGGGGGAGTGGCTCTAGCCTTGGGGCTGTTCGTGGTGGGCGTGCTTGTCGTGATTGTTTTGGAGCGGTTGTCCAACCGCGCGAATTGAATAGGGTCTCCTTTGCGGGAGAAAGCAATAAAGAGAGAAGACAATATGAGTGAGTGCAGTTCGGGCTCCTGCGGAGGCGGGGGCGACGGCAAGATCAGCGCCAAAATGAAGATCCAGGATGAGATGATCCGGTCCACCCTGGAGAAGATCAAGTATAAGCTGTTCATCATGAGCGGGAAAGGCGGAGTGGGCAAAAGCTCCGTTTCCGTCAACGTGGCTGCGGCTCTGGCCGCCCGGGGTTTCAAGGTCGGTCTTCTGGACGTGGATATCCACGGTCCTTCGGTCCCGACCCTGCTGGGCATCTCCGGCACCCTTGATATCGACCGGGGCTCCCTGATCGTTCCCAAGGAGTACAACGAGAACCTTCACGTGGTGTCCATGGAGTCCCTGCTCAAGGACCCGGACCAGGCCGTGCTCTGGCGCGGTCCCATGAAGACGTCCGCCATCCGCCAGTTCATCTCCGATGTGCAGTGGGGCGCGCTTGATTTCCTGGTGGTCGATTCCCCTCCGGGCACCGGCGACGAGCCCATGACCGTGCTCAAGACCATTCCCGACGCCTTGTCCGTCGTGGTCACCACGCCTCAGGAAGTTTCCCTGTCCGATGTGCGCAAGTCCATCAACTTCCTGCAGTACGCCAAGGCCCCGATTCTTGGGGTGGTGGAGAACATGAGCGGGTTGATCTGTCCGCATTGCCATCAGGCCATCGACCTGTTCAAGAAGGGCGGCGGCAAGGACCTGGCCGAGAAGTACGGCCTGGATTTCCTCGGCGCCATTCCCCTGGATCCGGCCACGGTGGTGGCGGGCGACCTGGGGACCCCCGTGGTCTTGCTTGAAGAGGAATCCTTTGCCAAGAGCGCGTTCCTCAAGTTGGCGGACACCATCGCGACGGCCGCTCAGAACAGTTTAGAGGCTGCCTCGACCACAAACACATAAGGCGGGTGCGATGAATAAGAAGAAAGTTTTCAATCTCCCGAATTGCCTGACCATGGCTCGGATTCTGGCGGCTCCCTTTGTGGTGCTGTTGCTGTACTTCGAGATGTGGTTTCATTCCCGCTTCGGGTCATACTTCGCCTTCGCGTTGTTTTTCCTGGCCTGCGTCACGGATTACTTCGACGGCAAGATCGCCCGCGAACAGAACACCATCACCAACCTGGGCAAGTTCCTCGACCCTCTGGCCGACAAGCTGCTCATCTGTTCGGCTCTGATTATGCTTGTCAGGCTCGGACCGGGGTGGGGCGTACCCGCTTGGGTGGTGATAATCATCATCTGCAGGGAACTGGCCGTCACCGGAATGCGGGCCATCGCCGCGGAAATGGGCGAGGTCGTGGCCGCGGACAGGCTGGGCAAGGCCAAGACGCTGATCCAGTCGCTGGCCGTGGGCTTTTTGATCTTCCACTATCCCTTCTTCGGTTGGGATCCCCGGTTTACGGGCAAGGCGCTGCTGTATATAGCCCTTGTGCTGACCGTGGTGTCGGGCGGTCATTACCTGTACGACTTCTACAGGAAGTGGATCGGCTCTGCGGAAGAGGCCTAAGCCGCCGGAATTGGCCCGGGCAGGGCGGTCCGGGCGAGTCTAGAGTAAATCGAGAATCGCCCGCGCCGTCCGGCCGGATGCGTCCAACTCATTGCCGCCACAGAGGAAATTCCCTAATGACAGGGGGGCGGTAACATGGTAGTTTTCGGTACGGCATAATTGTTCAAGATTCCGAATAAAGGGTTACTACGCGAAGAGAGAAATATTAGAGATGCTTATGTCGGATTCCAGCTCGGTCAAACATCTTGTCCGCATAACCAACTGCCTCCAGACCATTCTCGATCTCGAGTCACAGCTGGAGCAGTTGGAAAACGGCCATTCCCTCCTGGACGAATTCGTCGTGCTCAAGTCGTTCCTCGAAAAGATCGACGAGATTGAGCTGAGCGAATCGGACGTGGAGCGAATCGAGACTGCGACATCGAACTTTCTCAAAGAATTGCAGGGACCTTTGTCTCGTCGGCAATCCCGGTCAAGGGCTGAGCGCAGGCTTCAGTAGTCATGCGCGGCAGACTTATCTTCGTGGCGCTGCTGGTCTGTATCAACCTGTTCCTGGTGACCCGGTTGATATGGAGCGACCAGGGAGTGTTCGCCTACCTGGAACTCAAGAACCGGTACGAGGTTCTGCGGCAGAAGATTGAGTCCGTGGACGCCAGGAGTCTGGATCTCAGTCAGGAGATTCGCAAGCTCAAATCGGACAAGGGGTATCAGGAGAAAGTCATTCGAGAGAGAATGAATTTTATCAAGAAAGACGAGCTGTTGTACATATTCCCGGACGAGAAGGACCAACCCCGCGGAGAAGGTGCCGATGTGCAAGAAAATTGAATGGTATCAGGAAGTTCTCTCCTTGGAGCCCGGCTCGCGGGTGTTTTTCCCTTTAGCCAAATTGTTCGTGGAGAACGGCCAGCCCGAAGACGCGGTCAAGACTTTGCGTCAGGGGTTGGACAGGCGTCCCGACTATCTTGAAGCGCGTATGCTTCTGGTGGAGCTCCTGACCGAGCTCGGGCGCGAGGACGAAGTGCTTGAGCAGTTGGAGCGGGTCATCAATCCCTTGCGGGATTATCCCGCGTTCTGGCGGGGCTGGGCCAGAAGCCTGCCTCCGGAACAGCGTGACCTGGCCGTTTATCTCATGCTGGTGGCCTCCAATCTTTCCGGCGACATCATCAAATGGACGGATGTGGTGTTCGAGGGTATCGGCACCCTGGCCGGTCGGCTCGTGGGCGCGCCGTTGCCCCCGCCGGCGGATTCCCCGCCGCCCTTCAAACTGCCCGAATTGATCCGTCCCGGTTTCGACGATGACGGCGAGCCGCGGGATTTCAAACCGTGCACCGGCTCGTTCAGGACCAAGACCATGGCCGACCTGCTCGCATCTCAGGGGGATGTCGAGGGGGCACTTGAAATCTATCGCGATTTGTTGCAATCAACCGTGTCCGACGAACGGCGTGCGGAATTGCAGGATCGGATCGTGCATCTTGAGCGTCGTCGGGATGGCCGAGGAGCTGACGGGGAAGGGGACGACGCCTTCGGCGCACAGTCCAAGGATCGGTTGATAAGCACTCTTGAGACCTTGGCCGCCAGGTTCGAGGCCCGGATTCAGGGCTAGGCGAAACAGTAATGGACGCCTGCCGCGCAGCGGTGCGGAACGTCCATGCATGAAAGCGGGAATATGCGATATTTTACTTTGATTCTCCTTGCCGCCGCGTTGTTGCTCGGCGGCTGCGGCATGTGGGACACCACTGCCGAGTACACCAAGGAAACCTGGCAGACCACGCGCGATTTCGTGGATCCTCCGCCGGTCATCGATACCGACAGCTATCAGTTCTCCAATCCCAATCAGGAAAAGCTGGCTAAACTTATTTCTCCTGTGGACGGGCCGCTGACCTCTCTGATCCGCTTCGTGAACGATACGGACACGTTGCCGGGCATTGACTGGCTCGACCTGCTTATGGCCCGTTTCCCTTGGGTTGACCGGGTTCTGGTCACTGACGAGGAAGGGACCATCATTTTCATGCAGCCCGACCTGCCTGTGAAGCGTATCAACAAGCCCCTGGTTTTCGAAGGGGTTTGGCGGCAGGTCAGCCTGCTTACCGTGGTGGATTATTCCGACCTCGGGCCGGAAATGTATATTGGGCGGCCGTATTTTGAAGATATTAAGTTCGGCGGACTGATCGGCGTGGGCTTCGATCCCAGGTCCCTCATGCGGCTGAGCCCGGACCCCCAATCGTTGATTATCATACACCCCGGGCACAATGTCTGGTCCCTGGGTGCCGATGTGGACAAGCAAGCCATGCTGGCCGTGGACTGGGATGATATTCTCAAGAGTAATGTCCATGGTCAGGTACAGGTTGGCAACCGTTATTATTCCTGGCTGACCCGTTATGTGGGCGAGGATCAATACGTCTACGCCACAGAGAGCGTGGACCCCAACGCAGAGGGAAGCTGGTGGCCGTTTTAGAGGCGCATAACAATCGAGGGGGCAAACAGATGTCGCAACAGGTAACCGTCACCGAGCATATACTTCTGCATCAGAAGATGGTGCCGGGGGCAACCGGCCAGTTTACGCGACTTTTCAATGAACTCGTTCTGTCCGCGAAAATCATCGGCCGCGCCGTGAACAAGGCCGGTCTGGTGGATATTCTCGGATTCACGGGCGATATCAATGTCCAGGGGGAAGAGGTCAAGAAGCTCGACGAGTATGCCAACCGCATACTCATTCACCGGCTGGCCCGGTCGGGCGTGCTTTGCGCCATGGCCTCGGAAGAGAACGCGGACATTATCGAGGTGCCCGAGTCCCTCCCGCGCGGCGATTATATCATCATCTTCGACCCGTTGGACGGTTCTTCCAACATCGACGTCAACGTCAATATCGGAACGATCTTTTCCATCTTCAAGCGCAAGAGCGATCCGGACGCCGCGCTGATGTCCAGCGACGTGCTTCAGAAGGGCAGCGAACAGGTGGCCGCGGGCTACGTGCTCTATGGCTCTTCTACCATGCTGGTCTTCACGTGCGGCGACGGCGTTCACGGCTTCACCCTCGACCCGAGCGTGGGCGAGTTCCTGCTTTCGCATCCGAACATCCGTATTCCGGAGCAAGGCAAGATCTATTCCGTCAACGAAGGGTACGAGCGCTATTGGGACCGCCACACCAAAAAGGCGCTGGCCTATTTCAAATCGCCCAAGAACGCTCTGCGCAAGCCGTATTCCGGCCGGTACATCGGTTCCCTGGTGGCGGATTTCCACCGAAATCTGCTTTACGGCGGCATTTTCATGTATCCCGCCGACCTGCGCGATCCCAAGAAGCCCACGGGCAAACTCCGGTTGACCTGCGAGTGCAATCCCATGGCCTTCCTCGCCGAGCAGGCGGGCGGCATGGCCGTGGACGGCGTCAACCGGATCATGGACATTGAGCCGGATCATCTGCATCAGCGCATCCCGTTCTTCTGCGGCTCTCGCAACGACGTCCAGGTGGTCCAGGAAATCTTCGAATCCGAGTCCCGGAGAAAGAAGAACCGCTAATGCTCATCCTTGGAATCGAGACCTCCTGCGACGAAACCGCCGTGGCCCTGGTCGAGGACGGTCGCCTGCTTGGTCAAAAGCTGGCGACCCAGG
Source organism: Desulfovibrio sp. Fe33 (assembly GCF_028532725.1). Lineage (NCBI taxonomy): Bacteria > Pseudomonadati > Thermodesulfobacteriota > Desulfovibrionia > Desulfovibrionales > Desulfovibrionaceae > Desulfovibrio > Desulfovibrio sp. Fe33. The sequence continues at coordinate 360,204 of NZ_JAQKGU010000003.1, read as the reverse complement.
TGGATACGCATGCCCTGTTCGGCGGCGTGGTCCCCGAGATAGCCTCACGGGAGCATCTGCGCGTTCTGCCCAGGCTCTACAGGGAACTCCTGCGCGAGACCGGTGTGTCCGGTGAGAATCTCGACGGCGTGGCCGTGGCGCGCGGCCCGGGGCTGCTCGGCAGCCTGTTGGTGGGCGTGAGCTTCGCCAAGGGTCTTAGCCTGGCGTTCGGCGCGAACCTGATCGGGGTCAATCATCTTTGGGCGCATCTGCTCGCGCCCGGGCTGGAAGGGGAGCTGCGCTTCCCGGCTCTGGGTTTGCTGGTTTCGGGCGGGCACACGCACATCTACCTGATTTCTTCGCCCACGGAGTTCGAGCTGATGGGTCGTACCCTGGACGACGCCGCCGGGGAAGCGTTCGACAAGACGGCGAAAATGCTGAATTTCCCATATCCAGGCGGACGTTTTATCGACGACCTCGCGCAGGAGGCCGAGCCTGATACCGAGTTGTTTCCCCGGCCGTACATCGATAACCCGACCTTGGATTTCAGCTTCAGCGGCCTCAAGACGGCCGTGGCCAACCATGTGGCCGCCCATCCGGGGCTGGTGTTCGATACCATGGCCGGTCCGGAAGCCGTAGACGCGTTGCCTGCGGACCGGCGCAAAGCCCTGGCGAAGGTCTGCGCCTCCTTCAACTGGAGCGTGGCCGATACCTTGCGCATCAAGGTGGAGCGCGCTCTCAAGCGTGTGGGCCGGGTCAAGAGCCTCATTGTGGCCGGTGGGGTGGCCGCCAACACCGGCGTGCGCGCGGCCATGGCCGGCGTGGCCGAGGCCAACGGGCTTCGGCTGACCCTGCCGGGGCTTTCCCTGTGCACGGACAACGGGGCCATGATCGCCTATGCGGGCTGGCAGCTTGCCAAGGCCGGTTTTCGGCATGGGCTCGACCTCGAAGCGATACCCCGGGGTCGTATCGTCCCGCTTGACTGGAAACGGACGGTTCCCAACCCCGATTAGGCGTGAAAATTCCCGCCACTCCTTGACAGTTGGGTACATGCGGACCTATTTTAAATAAATTGCAAAAACAATTGCGGCATGGCGCCGCACCGGCCCGGCCGGTAGATGGAATACAACGGCCCACGGCCGAGCAAAAAAAGGAGATCTTCATGGCGAATCAGATTACCGACGGCACTTTTGAGCAGGACGTTCTGCAGAGCGACATCCCGGTTCTTATCGATTTCTGGGCGCCTTGGTGCGGACCCTGCCGCGCCATGGGTCCCGTCATCGACGAGCTGGCCGAGGAATTTGAAGGCCAGGTCAAGATCGTCAAGATGAACGTTGACGAGAACTCCGCAACTCCCGGCAAATATGGCATCCGCGCCATCCCGACCTTGATCCTGTTCAAGGGCGGCGAAGTCGTCGACCAGTCCACTGGTGCCGTTTCCAAGAGCAGCATCAAGGAAATGATCACGAAAAAGGCGCTGTAATTTATGGAATCTTATGACGCCGTAGTCATAGGGGGCGGCCCGGCAGGAATGACGGCTGCCCTTTATCTTTTACGGGCCGGAGTGAAAACCGCCATGGTCGAGAAGCTGTCCCCCGGCGGACAGGTTCTGATGACCTCGGAGATCGAGAACTACCCCGGCTTTCCGAAAGGCCTTCAGGGATGGGAGCTGGCGGACAAGTTTGCCAACCATCTTGAAGAGTACGACCTGCATCGCATCAACGACGAGGTCCGCTCCATCAAGGTGGGCTCCCCCTGGCATACCATCGTGACTGCCGAGGGAGAGGTCCGCGCCAAGACCGTCGTGCTGGCTACCGGTTCCCGGTACCGCAAGCTCAACGTGCCGGGCGAGGAACGGCTGATCGGACGGGGCGTCTCCTATTGCGCCCTGTGCGACGGCAATTTCTTTCGCGATCGGGATGTGGCCGTGATAGGCGGGGGCAACTCCGCTCTTGAAGAGGCCTTGTATCTGGCCCGCCTGGTGAACAAGGTCCACCTTATTCACCGACGCCAGGATTTTCGCGGTCAGGCCTGCTATCAGGACAAATGCTTTACGCATGAGAAGATCAAGATCATCCGCAACACCGTCGTGGATGAAATCCTGGGTGAAAGCGACGTGGAAGCCTTGGCTTTGCGGAACGTCGAAAACGGTGAGCTGTCCAGGCTTGATCTCGACGGAGTGTTTATCTTCATCGGTTTCGAGCCGATCGTCGACTTCGTTCCCGAAGACATCAAAATGGATCGCAACGGCGTCATAACCGATGTGGAGATGCGCACAAACGTTCCGGGCATTTTCGCCGCCGGCGACATCCGATCCAAGATGTGCCGCCAGGTGGCTTCCGCCGTGGGCGACGGGGCGACCGCCGCTACCGCCGCCTTTTCCTATCTTGAGCAATTGGACTAGGAGTCCCCATGCGTCGAATACTGGCCCCCGTCCTTGTCGTCGTCCTGTTGTCCCTTGCCGGGTGCATCTGGATCGACAGCTATTTCCTGCCTCCGCCCGAGGATACGGCTCAGGAGCTGTATGAAGCGGGCATGGCGGCCATGGATGAGAAGGACTACGGCGACGCCCAGGAGTACTTTTCGAAACTGAAGGACCGCTTCCCGTTCAGCCCGTATTCCCTCAAGGGCGAGCTGTCCTTGGGCGACGCCTATTTCTTGGATGAGGAATACATGCTCGCCCTGGACGCCTACAAGGAATTCGAGGCGCTGCACCCCAGCAACGAAAATATCCCCTACGTGCTCTATCAGATCGCCAACGCGAACGTGAGCATGTTCAAGACCATCGACAGGCGGCAGGAGAACATCAAGGAGGCGCTGGAATATCTCTACAGGCTTGTGGAGACCTATCCGGAGTCCAAGTATGCCGACGCGGCCAAGACGATGATCCTCAAAAGCCGCCGTATCCTGGCCGAGCATGAAATCTTCGTGGCCGACTTTTTCTGGCGCACGGAGCAGTTCGGTCCGGCCTGGCACCGTTATCAATACGTGGTGGAGAATTTTTCGGACATCCCCGATCTTCGCGATTACGCCGTGAAACGGGCCGAATATTCCTACTTCGAATATCAGAAGACCCTGTCCGAGGAAGAGCGCGCGCGCATCCAGGGAAGTTGGAAGCGCTGGCTCAAGCAGTGGCTCTAGGCCGCCGCCAACCCTTCAGCAACTGGCTGCTCCCATGTCCGACCCGGTGTTTTCCCTTTCCGACTTGATTGGCGAGTCTCAGGTTGACGATTCCCTTTTCGCGGAGGCCTACGGGCTTTCCGCGGACGGGGAGCGCGCCCTGATGAAGACCTGCATCGCACGGTTGTACGATTGGTACGGCCCGCGCAAGGATACGGCCGGACAGGTCTCCACGCGCTGGCGCGGCGGGTTTGATTCGGTCAGCCGGTTCCGGCCGGTGGATTTCGCCCTGGTCCTGTTTGACGAGTCCTTCGTCTCTCCGGCCCGGCTGCTTGCCGCGCTTGTTCCGGCCATCGCCTGCGGGGTCGGGAACATTCTGGCGGTGCGTCTGGACGGAAAGGGGAATTGGCCGCATCCTTTGCTCACCGCAATGGAGTTGGCAGGGCAGGAGTTGGCCGCCGATCTTTCGGCGGAGCGGGTGGCCGGGTTGCTTCGCGATCTGGCCGGGACGGGCGCTACCGGCGTGGTCCTCGATCTGGCCGGAAGACCGGATGTCTGTCCCGACATGAGCCGACTGGCCGTCTACAGGCCGCTTTTTGATTGCAGCGGCTCGATTTTCCTGGATGGGGAAGAGGATTTCGACCTCGAAGCCCTGTCCTTCGCCCAGCCCGACATCGCGTTTACGGTGTTTGGCGCCGATGTTCCCCTGCCTGAAGGGTTCGCCCGGGGCGGGGCGGACTTTGCGGCGTTCCTGGACGATGTCCGGGATGTGGCCGTGGTTCCCGCGGACCGGATAGACGACGCCCTCGACAAGGCCCGTCTGGTGTTGGGCCCCGGTCAGGAAGGGTGCTGGGTGTGGCCGGATTTGCATCCCGGATTTTTCCTTTTTCACCGTACCGCCTGGACCCTCGGAGACTGAACGTGAGCAAGAGCAACGCCCCCTCGGCGAAGGTTCTCGGCAACCTCCGCAATATCGGCATCATCGCGCATATCGACGCCGGAAAGACCACGCTGTCGGAACGGATTCTTTATTACTCCGGTAAGATTCACCGCATTGGCGAAGTCCATGAAGGCACGGCCACCATGGATTACATGCCCGAGGAGCAGGAACGCGGCATTACCATCACCTCGGCCGTGACATCCTGTCAGTGGGACCCGTGCATGATTAACATCATCGACACGCCGGGCCACGTGGATTTCACGATCGAGGTGGAACGTTCCCTGCGCGTGCTTGACGGGGCCGTGGGCGTATTTTGCGGGGTCAGCGGCGTGGAGCCGCAGTCCGAAACGGTCTGGCGTCAATCCGAGTCCTACAATGTGCCCAAGCTCGCCTTCGTCAACAAGATGGATCGCCTGGGCGCGAATTTTGAAGGCGTGCTCGATTCCATGGTCCGCAAGCTGCGGACCAACCCCGTGGCCGTCCAGTATCCCGACGGCGAGGGCCAGGAGTTTTCCGGCGTGTTCGATCTCGTTACCATGGAGCGACTGGAGTTCGACCAGTCCACCAACGGAGTCGAGTACACGCGGCGCGCTGTGACCGGGGAAGAGGCCGATCGCCTTTCGGCGTGGCGTGAGAAGCTCATCGAGGCTGCCGCGGAAGAGGATGAGGAAATACTCGATCTCTACCTGTCCGGCGAGGATGTGCCTGCCGACAGGATGCACGCGGCCCTGCGCAAGGGCACTCTGTCCCGTCGGTTCGTTCCCGTGCTGGTCGGTTCCGCGCTCAAGAATATCGGCGTGCAGCCGGTGCTGGACGCGGTATGCCGGTATCTTCCCAGTCCGCTGGACGTGCCGCCCGCCACTGGAGTGGACCCGGTCACGCATACGAAGAAGCATTTCGAAGTCTCGTCCAAGGAGCCTTTGTCCGCCCTGGTATTCAAGGTGGCCATGGATTCCGGGCGCAAGCTTGCCATGATGCGCATTTATTCCGGCCGCATCGACGCGGGTGAGGCCGTCTACAACGTCACCCAGGACCAGGACGAGCGTGTGGCGAGGCTGTTCCGTCTGCACGCAGGCCGCAAGGAAAAGATCGATTCCGCGTTCGCGGGCGACATGGTGGCCGCTGCGGGCATGAAGTTCGCCCGCACTGGCGACACCCTGTGCGACAGGTCGTCGCCGATCATCCTTGAGCAGATCGCCAACTACAAGCCGGTTATCTCCCTGGCCATCGAGCCTCGGAATACCGAGGAAGGCGAAAAGCTCGACGAAGTGCTGGAAAAGTATCTCCTGGAAGATCCGACCCTGGACCTCCAACATGACGAGGACACGGGCCAGATCATTTTGTCCGGCATGGGCGAGCTGCATCTGGAGGTCATTCTGGAACGCCTTCGCCGTGAGTACCGTCTCGAACCGCGCGCGGGCAAGCCGCAGGTCGTCTACCAGGAAACCATAGCCGCCAAGGCCACGGGCAGGGGCGAGTTCAACCGCGAGTTGGGCGAGGTCATGCATTTCGGCGCGGTGGAGCTTTCGGTGGAGCCGCTTGAGCGCGGCAAGGAGCGGTCCATATCCTTTGAGGTGGATACCGAGGCGTGGCCCGCAGCCTGGCTCGAAGCGGTGGAGGACGGCATCACCGACGGCCTTCAGAGCGGCGTGATACGGGGCTACCCTGTGCAGAACGTCCGCGTGCGGGTCCTCGGCATTGAGCGGCGGGAAGGCGAGTCCAGTCCGGTGGGCTACCGCATGGCGTCGGCCATGGCCTTGAAAGAGGCGTTGGCCCATGCCGATCCCAAGCTCATGGAACCCATCATGTGGGTGGAGATAAGCGTGCCCGAGGAGTTCGTCGGCGAAGTGGTCGGCCTGCTCGGCTCCAAGGGAGCAAAGATCGAGAACATGATCGATCGGGCCGGACTCAAGGTCGTCCAGGGACTCGCTCCGCTCGGCAAGTTGTTCGGTTTTTCCACGGACCTTCGCTCGTCCACGCAGGGAAGGGCCGGGTTCATGATGAAATTTTCACGTTTTGACGTCCTGGAGTAAGTCTTGACTCAGGAGAATCTCCGCCGGACGCCTTCCACGGACAAGCCGCCCAGGAAATCCTTCCGAGATAGGTGGAGCGGCAGCAAACGCTGGATGCGGTACTGGTATCTGCGTCTGATGCGCCAGAATTCGTCGCCCAAGAACCTGGCCGCCGCCTGCGCGCTCGGCATGTTCATCGGAGCGATGCCCATCATACCGTTTCAGTCCGTGGTGGTCATCGCCCTGGCGTTCGTCCTGCGGGTCAACAAGCTGGCCGCCTGGCTGGCCACCTGTTATTCCAACGCCGCCACAATGGTTCCGTTCTATTATTTCCTCTTCGAGGTGGGCAAGATCGTCATGCCGTTCGAGAACGTGGCTTTCGATCCCGACAAACTCAGGATGGTCGACATGATCCATGCGGGCTGGCAGGTCTTCGGGGTCATGTTTGCGGGCGGGTTGGCCTTCGGCATTCCGGCCACCATCATCACCTATTTCGTCTCCCTGTTCGCCATCCGCCGCTATCGCAGACGGCGGGCCATCCGCGTGCTGCGCAAGCGCGAGGGGTAATCCGGCGCATTCCGCCTTTTCCCGTTCGCCGAACCGTTCGGACGTTTGCTGCCAAGCCTCGTGAGGGGCGGGGAGGGCCTTTTCTTGTGCGCGGCAAAGGGGACATTCGTTCCGCTTCGCCATGGAGGTCAGCCGCGCCGATGGCGGGTCGTCTTTGCGGAAAGAATATAATGGTCTATTCCGTTCTTTCCGGGTGATATACTGTCAGTGCGCCGCCAAGGGCAATCCATCCGGTTCATGCCGGTTTTCGAATTCCAGTCTGACGCAAGGAGAGCTGCGGGATGTCGGGAGACGACCTGAACAGGCAGATATTCAAGGAAGAAGCCTACGATCTCCTGATCGAGCTTGAAGGAGCCCTTCTCGAATTGGAGGAGGCTCCCGAAGATATGGATTTGGTCAACCGGATTTTCCGGGCGTTGCACACCATCAAGGGTTCCGGTTCCATGTTCGGGTTCGAGGAGATCGCCGCATTCACCCATGAGGTGGAAACGGTCTTCGACATGGTGCGCAACGGCGACGTGCGGGCTACTCCGGTTCTGTGCGGCCTGGCCTTGCGCTCCCGCGATCAGATTCGGGCCATGCTCGACGCCGAGGACGATGAGCCGGTGGCCCCGGAGGCCATGCAGGCCATTCTCGACGGACTTCGGGCGTTTGTCGAAGGGGATGCCGGGAGTGACGGCGGGGAAGTCCCGTCTCAAGAGCCGGAGTCCGATTCAGGCTTTTTGGAGGCCGAACCTTCTATTGCCGAAGGGACGTTGCCCGTCACGGAAGGCCAAGGGGCGCTCCGCCGCTATGCCGTCACCCTCCGTCCCGCCGGGGCTCCTGTCGATGTCGACGCTGTGGAAGGCTTTTTTGACGAGTTGGAGCGTTTGGGAACTCTCAAGGTCGAATCCGCCCATGGCGATACCGGCAACGGCTGGGAATTGACCATTGAGACCGAAGCGTCCAGGGATGATGTCCAGGATGTTTTTTTCTTTTTGGATGCGGAGTTGAAGATTGAGGTCGTTGAGGATGCACGGCTTCCCGAGTTGGCCTTGATCGCCCTCGATGATGATCTTCTCCCTTCGCCTGAGCCCGTGACGGCGGAATCCGCGTTGCCGGAACCGCCTCCGGCCGCAACGCAATGCGCCCCCTCCGATGCCGGGTTGTTTTCTTCGGACGAAGAGGATTCGGTGCATATCCCCATGCTTGGCGAGATGCTCGTGCAGAGCGGCGATTTGACCTATGCGGACGTGGCCGAAGCGTTGAACATCCAGATGGACGGCCTGGACAAGCCGATCGGCATGATCCTGAGCGAATCGGGCAAGGTCGCTCCGGAAAAGGTCGACATGGCGGTCAAGCGGCAGGACGAGGCTCGTGACAGGGCTGCCGGAAAGAAGCGCAACGAAGCGTTGGGCAGTATTAGAGTGGCGGCGGAAAAGCTCGATTATCTTGTGGACCTGGTGGGTGAGCTGGTCATCGTACAGGCGCAGATAACCCAGGTCGTCAGCGAACGGCACGACTCCGCCCTGACGCTTCTGGCCGAGGAACTGGAGCGGTTGAGCGACGAGTTGCGCGATTCAACCCTGGGCATCCGCATGTTGCCCATCGGCACATCCTTCAGCAAGTTCCGTCGGCTGGTGCGCGATCTTTCGGCGGACCTGGGCAAGCAGATATCCCTGTCCACCAGCGGCGCGGAGACGGAGCTGGATAAGACGGTCATCGAACGGCTCGGGGACCCTCTGGTTCATCTCCTTCGTAATTCCATCGACCACGGCATCGAGCTTCCGGATGAGCGAGCGGCCAAGGGCAAGCCGCCGCAGGGCAAGATCACGCTCTCGGCCGAGCATTCCGGCGGCGAGGTGCTCATCCGCATTGTCGACGACGGCAAGGGAATGAGCAGCGAGATGATCCGCGAGAAGGGCATTGAGCGCGGATTGATTTCCAAGGATGCCGAACTGAGCGGGAAGGAACTGCTCAAGCTCATCTTCGAACCCGGTTTTTCCACCGCCGAGGCCGTGACCAGCGTGTCCGGCCGGGGCGTGGGCATGGATGTCGTGAAGCGGGCCATCGATTCACTGCGCGGGCTCATCGACATCGATTCCAAGCCGGATGTGGGCACCACCATCACCATCCGGCTGCCTCTGACCCTGGCCATCATCGACGGCTTCCAGGTCCGGGTGGAGGACGAGTACTACGTCATTCCCCTGACTCTGGTGGAGGAATGCGTGGAGCTGTCCCGCAGTGACGTTGAGGAGTCCGGTTCCGGGCAGCGTATCCTGTATTTGCGCGGGGAAATCGTCCCTTACATCCATATTCGCGAGTGGTTCAACGTAGAAGGCGAGAACCCTCCCATCGAGCAAATCGTCATCTGCGGCGTGGAGGGAAGCCGCGTCGGCATCGTGGTGGACACCGTCATCGGCGAGCATCAGACGGTCATCAAGAGTCTCGGCCGCGTGTACAAGGACGTGGAAGGCATCTCGGGCGCGACCATCAAGGGGGATGGCTCCATCGCGCTTATCCTGGATGTGCCCAGCCTGGTTCGCAGAGTCGTCGCGGAATCCCGATAGTATTTTCGAGAGGTGGTTCATGAAGAAAATTCGCGTTCTCATCGTCGACGACTCCGCCGTCGTTCGCCAAACACTTGAGGACATCCTTTCCTCGGATCCTCAGATAGAGGTCATGGGCACGGCCGTGGACCCCTACGCGGCCGCCGAGCGGTTGAAAAAGGAGGTCCCCGACGTCATCACCCTCGATATCGAGATGCCGCGCATGGACGGGCTGACTTTTTTGCGCAAGATCATGCAGCAGCGGCCCATTCCTGTGGTCATATGCTCGTCCGTGGCCGGGGAGGGCACCGCCACCGCCCTCAAGGCGTTGGAATACGGAGCCGTGGAGATCATCACCAAGCCCAAGGTCGGGACCAAAAAATTTCTTGAAGAGTCCAGAATCCGACTCATCGACAAGGTCAAGGCCGCCGCCCTGGCCGGGACCCGCCGGAGCCGGCCCGTGCCCATGCCGGTTGAAGTCAAACCCAAACTCAGCGCGGACGCGGTCCTTCCCAAAGGCAAGCCCGGCATCCTGTCGCCCACCGAGAAAATCTGTCTGGTGGGCGCTTCCACGGGCGGCACCGAGGCCCTGCGCGTGTTTCTGGAAGCCCAGCCCATCGGATGTCCTCCCATCGCCATCGTCCAGCACATGCCCGAACATTTTACCGCGGCGTTCGCCAACCGGCTCAATACGCTTTGCCGGATCACCGTCAAGGAGGCCCGGGACGGGGACGCCATGATGCGCGGCCAGGCGCTTATCGCTCCCGGCGACAGGCACATGCTCCTTAAACGCTCGGGGACACGGTACTATGTGGAGGTCCGGGACGGTCCGCTCGTGTCCAGGCACCGCCCTTCGGTGGACGTATTATTTCGGTCGGGCGCGCGATACGGCGGGCCAAACGTCGTGGCCGCAATCATGACCGGCATGGGCGACGACGGGGCCAAGGGCATGAAGGAGCTCAAGGACGCCGGGGCGTTCACCATCGCCCAGGATGAGGCGAGCTGCGTGGTTTTCGGTATGCCTCAGGAGGCCATCAAGCAGGGCGGCGTCGATAAGGTGTTGTCCCTGGACATGATCGCGCCGGAGATTGTCCGGGCCTGCGGATAGGGGACCGGGAAGGGATTGGTTCCTCGGATGCGCCCCTGTGGGAATATCTCCCGCAGGGGCCTTTTATCTAGCTGTGTCGATAGGCGATGACGTCTACGGGCTCGCGAGTAATCATGCCTTCCTTGAGCATGGTGTCGAGCTTGTCGAGCAGGGGGGCGAGCCTGTCCGGATGGTCCACGATTTCCACCACCACGGGCAGGTCTTCGGACAGGCGCAGGATTCGGCTGGTGTGGATCAGGCTGTTGGCCCCGAAGCCCATCAGTCCACGGAAGACCGTGGCTCCGGCCAGGCCGAGCTCGCGCGCCTCGCGAACGATGACGTCGGCCAGGGGTTGGCCTTCGAATTTATCGTCTTCGCCTATGTAGATTCGGATGCGTTCCGCATTTTCAAGTAATTTCATAGTGCTCCCCCCGGGGATGTGGATCAGAGCAGGCGGCCCAAGGCTATGCCGGTCAGGACCAGCGCCAGTCCGGCGACGGATTGGCCGACGACGTTGACCATGGCCATGGCCATTTGCCCGGACTTGACCAGCGTGCCGGTCTCGAACATGTAGGTGGAAAAGGTGGTGAATGCGCCCATGAATCCCGTCAGGATCAGCAGCCTGACTTCGCTGCCGGGCAGCAGACGATTTTCGAAGATGCCCCAGACCGTGCCGAAAAGCAGGCAGCCCGCAAGGTTGACGGCGAAGGTGCCCGCCGGGAATGATCCGCCCGCAAGACGTTGCACCATGCCGGACAGAAAATAGCGCGACAGGGTCCCGGCGGCTCCCCCCAGAGAAAGATAGAGAATTTTGGTCGGCATTTCGATATCCTTGAGCCGGGTTATAGCAATACAAATGGAGAAAGCCAATGACTCTTGAGTGCGAATTGAAATATCTGGAGGCCGACCTAGACGAACTGGCGGCAAAGTTGGCCGCGGCCGGGGCCGGGACATCGGGGCGGTATTTCGAGGAGAACATTGTTTTCGATCGCCCCGACCGATCCCTCAAGGCGGCGGGCGTGCTGCTTCGCCTGCGCGAGAGGCAGGGGCGCGGAGTGCTCACCGTCAAGCGTCTGCCCGAGAATCCCGAGCCGTCGGCCCTCAAGATATTCGAGGAAATTCAGACCGGGGTGGACGATCCTGCGGCCATGGGTGCGGCTCTTGGGGCCGTGGGCTTCGTCCCGGCCTTCCGTTATGAGAAAGTCCGGGAAAAGTGGTCTCACATGGAGTGCGTCGTGTGCCTGGACCGCCTGCCTTTCGGCGATTTCGTGGAGATAGAGGGGGAGGAGGTCAAGGTCTTCGCGTGCGCCGCCGACCTCGGTCTCGATTCCGCCTGCACCACCAAGGCGACTTACCACGGTCTGAATCTCGAATACAGATTGGCCAAGGGACTTGAACCAGACGATAATTTCGTCTTCGAGTCTGGCAGGCGGGCGGCCCTGCTGGAGCAAATTGAGAATCTTTCCCGTCTTCCCTCGACAGTAGGGTAAAACGAATTTATATTGTGAGCCAGGAAATACAAAGGATTGGTGGAGCCGAAACGCTATGAGTGACCCTTTTACCGGGGACCGGTTCGATTCGGAGCTTCTTGGTCAACGCCAAGTCAAGGAGCCGAAAAAGTACAAGGTCCTGCTGCATAACGATGATTACACGACCATGGATTTCGTGGTCGAGATATTGGTGCGCATCTTTCACCGGACAGAGGCGCAGGCGACGGCCATCATGCTTTCCGTGCACAACCAGGGGTACGGAATATGCGGCGTCTATACCGCCGAGGTAGCCGAAACCAAGGTGGACCTGGTGCACCGGCTGGCCAAAAGCGCGGGTTTTCCGCTCAAGTGCAGCATGGAAGGTGAATAGAATATGACGATGCTGAGCAAGGAATTGGAAAGTGCGTTGACCGCCGCCGTCAACGAAGTGAAGCGAAGGAACCACGAGTTCCTGACGCTCGAACATCTCTTGTACGCCATATCCATCGAAGAGCAGGGCGAGGAGATCCTCGAAGCCTGCGGCGCTGAGATGGACCGGCTCAGGGATCAGCTCGGACGATTTTTCGTTGAGAATATGGAAACCCTGCCCGAAGGCACCGAGTCCGAGGTCATTCAGACCTTGGGCGTGCGCCGCGTGCTTCAGCGCGCCGTGTGGCAGAAAAAGGCTTCGGGCAAGAACACCGTCGAGGTGGGCGACGTCCTGGCCGCCATGTTCGACGAGGAGGATTCCTACGCCGTCTACTTCCTGCGCACCCACGACGTGTCCCGGCTCGATATCCTGGAGTTCATCTCCCACGGCATGTCCATGCACGACGACTGGAACGATATGGGCGATGATCCGATGTCCAAGCCCGATGGGCTGGACGGCCGCCCGGGAGAGAAGAAAAGCCCGCTCAAGGAGTTCACGGTCAATCTGACCGATAGGGCCGCCCAGGGGCTCATCGATCCGCTCATCGGCCGAAGCGCGGAGTTGGAGCGGACCATTCAGGTTCTTTCCCGCCGCCGCAAGAACAATCCCATTTTCGTGGGCGATCCCGGCGTGGGCAAGACCGCCATGGCCGAGGGGCTGGCCCTGATGATCGTGGAGGGCCGGGTTCCCAAGGAATTCATCAACGCCGAGGTCTACAGCCTGGACATGGGCTCTCTTTTGGCGGGCACCAAGTATCGGGGCGACTTCGAGGCACGGCTCAAGGGCGTTCTGGGCGAACTGAAGCAGAACCGCGACGCGATCCTGTTCGTGGATGAAATTCACACCATCGTGGGCGCAGGCTCGGTCTCCGGCGGTTCCATGGACGCCTCCAACATCCTCAAGCCCCTGTTGCAGTCCGGCGAGATCCGCTGCATCGGTTCGACCACCTTCGAGGAATACAAGAATCATTTCGAGAAGGACCGCGCCCTGTCGCGCCGGTTCCAGAAGATCGAGATAAACGAACCCACCGTGGAGGAGACCGTCGCCATCCTCAAGGGATTGCAGTCCCACTACGAGGAATTCCACGGCGTCAACTATACCCATTTCGCCCTCAAGGCGGCGGCTGAGCTTTCCGAACGGCACATTACGGACCGCTACCTGCCTGACAAAGCTATCGACGTCATGGACGAAGTCGGCGCGCTGTACAAGCTCTCCGGCCGTCCCCGCAAGGGCGACCGCATCAAGGTGGCGGACGTGGAGAAGGTCGTGGCCCGCATGGCGCGTATCCCCGCCCGGCGGCTGACCATGTCCGACCGCGAACGGCTTCGGAGCCTGGAAAGCGACCTCAAGTCCGTGGTTTTCGGCCAGGATGAGGCCGTGGCGGCCCTGGCCAAGTCCATCAAGCGTTCCCGTGCGGGCATGCGTCAGATGGGACGCCCGGTGGGCAGTTTCCTGCTGACCGGCCCGACAGGCGTGGGCAAGACCGAGTTGGCCCGGCAACTGGCCCAGGTGCTCGGCATCGGCTTCCTGCGTTTCGACATGTCCGAGTACATGGAAAAGCACGCCGTGGCGCGGCTTATCGGCGCGCCTCCGGGCTACGTCGGTTTCGACCAGGGGGGGCTGTTGACCGAGGGGGTGCGCAAGAAGCCGCACTGCGTGGTTCTGTTCGACGAGATCGAAAAGGCCCATCCCGACGTCTTCAACATTTTGCTTCAGGTCATGGATTACGCCACCCTGACCGACAACAACGGGCGCAAGGCGGACTTCCGTCACGTCATCCTGCTGATGACTTCGAACGCCGGCGCGCGTGAAATGTCCAAGGGCGCCATAGGCTTCAAGCGGGACGAGGATTCGGACCGCCGTGGAGAGGCCATGAAGGCGCTGGAACAGCTCTTCAGCCCGGAGTTCCGTAATCGCCTGGACTCCATAGTGACTTTTCGGTCCCTGGAGCAGCCGGTCATGGAGCAGATCGTGGACAAATTCATCAAGGAGCTCAACGATCAGTTGCAGGACCGCCGCGTGGTGATCGCCCTGACCCCGGCGGCCCGGGCGCGGCTCGCCGAGCTCGGCCACGACTCCTCCATGGGCGCGCGTCCCATGGGCCGGGTCATCCAGACCGAAATCAAGGACGTCATCGCGGACGAACTGCTCTTCGGCTCTTTGGTCAAGGGCGGCGTCGTTACCGTGGATGTGGCCGGAAAGGGCAAGAAATCCAAAAAGCTGCCTCTGGTCGGCGAATCCGGGGAGTTTATGTTCTCCTTTGACGCCGTCGGGGTGAAGCAATAGAGCGAACACCGGGGGCGGCGGCCGCCGCCCCCTTATTCCCGCCATGACCATCTACCGCCTGTTCGACGAACCCGTCTTTCCCGACCCGGAAGAGGCCGAGCCTGACGGGCTGCTCGCCGTGGGCGGCGATCTTTCCCCTGAACGGCTGCTCACAGCCTACGCAAACGGTATTTTCCCCTGGTACTCCGAGGACTCCCCCATCCTTTGGTGGTCCACCAACCCGCGGCTGGCGCTCCTTCCGGAGGAGCTTCACGTGCCGCGCAGTCTGCGCCGGACAATCAACAAGGGGACGTTTTCCTTTACCCTGGACACCCGTTTCGAGACGGTTATCCGGCGGTGCGCCTGTTGCCCCAGGCCGGGACAGGAGGGCACCTGGATCGTGGAAGAGATGATCGACGCCTATATCCTCCTGCATCGGCTGGGCTATGCCCACAGCGTGGAAGCGTGGCAGGGGGATGAGTTGGTCGGCGGGCTGTACGGCGTGTCCTTGGGGGCGATTTTCTTCGGAGAATCCATGTTCTACAGCGTGCCGGATGCCTCGAAGGCGGCCTTCGCCGTATTCGTGGAGCAGTTGCGCAAGTGGCGGTTCACTCTCATCGATTGCCAACAGACCACCAAGCATCTCCTGCGCTTCGGCGCGCGGGAGTTGCAGCGGTTCCGCTTTCTGGCCAAGCTTCGCGAGGGCATGGACGTGCCTACCCGCGAAGGGGCGTGGCATTTCGACGGCCGGGAGTGATCTCCGGTCAGTCCTCGTCTTCCGCAAGGGGCGGGTGCTGGCTCAGGTCGAAGTATCCCTTGAGCGGGAACGCCAAGGGATAACTCGGGATTTTGCCGAATTCGATGAACCCGGCGTCCTTGCCCGGTTGGACCTCGGTGAATCCGGCCAAACCCGCCGGAACCGGAAAGGCCAGAGGATTGGACTTGATGGCCGTAAGCCTTGTGGAATATTGTTCTTTCAGGTATTTGACGATGAGATCGCGTTCATCCGCCGTAAAGGATTCGAGGATGACCCTTCGGCTGTCCGGGACGCAGCCTTCCGTGGCTGGATTGTATTCGGCCAGCCTAGAGAAGTCCGTTTCCGATTCCTCTTTGCGGTTCCATTGGGCGCGAAAAAGGTGCACTTCCACGTCGCGCCTCCCCTTGAAGCTCCTGATGACCATGGACAGGGAGTAGGCCCGCTCGCAGGGCGGGGGAGAGGCGGGGGTGTTGATGGTGATATCCATAGCTCTAACTCCGAAACGGGGTTGCAGGTTTTTTCTTGATTCTTACGTGTTTTGACGGGCCAGCTCAAGCCCGGGTGCAAAAGAATGCCGGATTTCGAACTCGTCAGCGAATATACTCTCAAGGGCGATCAGCCCCAGGCCGTTACCGAACTCATTTCGGGACTGAACGCCGGTGTGCGCGATCAGGTGCTGCTCGGAGCGACAGGCACCGGCAAGACCTTCACCATGGCCAACGTGATAGCCCAGCTCAACCGTCCGGCCCTGATCCTGGCCCCCAACAAGACCCTTGCGGCTCAGCTCTACACCGAGTTCCGGTCTTTGTTCCCGCATAATGCCGTCGAATACTTCGTCAGTTATTACGACTACTACCAGCCCGAAGCCTACATGCCGCACTCGGATGTCTACATCGAGAAGGATTCGTCCATCAACGATGACATCGACAAGATGCGCCATTCGGCCACCCATGCGCTTTTGACGCGCCGGGACGTGCTCCTGGTGGCCTCGGTGTCGTGCATCTACGGGTTGGGGTCGCCCGACTTCTACGCCAAGATGGTCGTTCCCGTGGAGGAAGGCCAGACCATGGCCATGGAGTACCTGCTGGAGCGGCTGGTGGAGATTCACTACGAGCGCAACGATTACGACTTCCACCGCAGCAGCTTCCGGGTGCGCGGCGACGTGGTCGAGATCATTCCCGCCTATAGCCGGGAAAAGGCGTTGCGCATCGAATTCTTCGGCGACGAGATCGATTCCATCTCCGAGACCGATCCGCTCACTGGCGAAGTCAAGGACCGGTTGCGCAAGACCGTCATATACCCCGGTTCCCACTTCGTGTCCGACCGCGACAACGTGGACCGCGCCATCAACGACATCCGTGACGAGTTGCAGTCCCGGCTGGCCTTTCTCAAGCGCGGCAACAAGCTGGTGGAGGCCCAGCGCCTGGAGCAGCGGACCATGTACGACCTGGAGACCATCGAGGAGCTCGGTTACTGCAACGGCATTGAGAATTACTCGCGCCATCTGGACGGCCGCGTCGAGGGCCAGCCGCCCGCGACCCTGCTCGACTATTTCCCGGATGACTTCATCCTGTTCGTGGACGAGTCCCATATAGCCCTGCCGCAGGTGGGGGGCATGTATCGGGGAGACCGTTCGCGCAAGACCACGCTCGTGGATTTCGGCTTTCGCCTGCCGTCCGCCCTCGACAACCGGCCGCTGAATTACGAAGAGTTCCGGGAGCGCATCCATCAGGCCGTCTACGTTTCGGCCACTCCGGGCCCGCTTGAGCTGGACCTGGCTCAGGGCGTGGTGGTGGAGCAGATCATCCGGCCCACCGGGCTGCTTGATCCCCAGTTGGAGGTCAGGAAGACGCAGGGACAGATTGACGATTTGCTGTCTGAGTGCAAAAAAAGGCAAGCGAGGGACGAGCGCGTCCTGGTGACGACGCTGACCAAGCGCATGGCCGAGGACCTGAACGATTATCTGAATCAGATGGGCGTCCAGTCCCGGTATCTGCATTCGGACATCGACACGCTGGAACGCATGGCCATCATCCAGGCGCTCCGCTCGGGCGAGTTCTTCGTGCTGGTGGGCATCAACCTTCTGCGCGAGGGGCTGGACATTCCCGAAGTGTCCCTGGTGGCTATTCTGGACGGTGACAAGGAGGGGTTTCTGCGTTCCACGCGCTCGCTCATCCAGACCTTCGGGCGGGCCGCCCGAAACTCGGAAGGGCGGGTCATCCTGTACGCGGACAAAGTCACCGATTCCATGGCCGAGGCCATGGCGGAGACCGAGCGCAGACGGGCCAGGCAGGACGAGTACAACCAGGAGCACGGCATCACGCCGACCACCATCCGCAAGAAGGTGGAGAACCTCTTCGGCGAACTTTCCGGCGGCGGCGACCGAAGCGGCGCCGTGGCCATGGCGGCCGAGAACGGAGTGGACTACGGGGCGGACCCGAAGAGTCTGAACAAGACCGTCAAGCGGCTTGAGCGTGAAATGCGCGAGGCCGCCAAGGAACTGGAGTTTGAACGGGCTGCGGAACTCAGGGACCGCATCGCCCGGATTCGCGAGCGCATGTTGGAATTGGGGTAAGGGATGAAAGGTAATTTTCATCGACGGATGTTGCGTCTGCGCGCCCGGCTCGGCTCCTTCTGGAGCATCCTGCTCGGCGTGGTTTATCTCTGCATGATTTTCGTGCTCGGCATCAGTTTCTACATGATCTACGAGCACTGGGACCTGGCCAGCTCCTTTTACATGGTGGTCATCACCCTCTCCACCGTGGGTTTCATGGAGGTCAACCAGCTTTCTCCGGAAGGGCGCGTTTTCACGGCCTTCCTGATTATGCTCGGCGTGGGCGGGTTCGTGTATATCGCGGGCGCGTTCGCCCAGGTGCTCATAGACGGGCGACTGCAAATATTGTGGGGTAAGCACAGAATGATGAAGATGATCAGCAAGTTGAGGAACCATTTCATCGTTTGCGGCCATGGCCGCATCGGCAGTATCGTGGTTCAGGAGATCATGGCCGACGGCCACGACGTGGTGGTTATCGAGAACGACCCTGCCCTCATCGACAAGATGGAGCAGGACGGCATCCTGTGCATCGAAGGCGACGCCACCAGCGATGCCGTGCTCATGAGCGCGGGGCTGCCCTACGCCAAGTCCCTTATTTCCGCCGTGACCAGCGAGGCCGCCAACGTCTACGTCACCCTGACGGCGCGGCAGCTCAATCCGTCCATTACCATCGTGGCCCGGGCCGGGGACAAGTCGCATATCTCCCGGTTGGAGCTTGCGGGAGCGGACCGCGTGGTCATGCCGCATTTCATCGGCGGGTTGCGCATGGCCCAGAATGTCCTGCGTCCCACCGTGACCAACTTCATCGAGCTGGCCGTTCGCGGCGGTATCGATCTGCAAATGGAGGAGCTGCCCGTATCGCCCGAGTCCGAGCTGGTCGGGAAGGACCTCATCGAATCCAAGATCAGGGCCAACTTCAATCTCATCATTATTGCCATCAAGAAGGAATCCGGGGAGATGGTCTTCAACCCTGGCCCCAAGGAGGTCATCAGGGCGAACGATACCCTGCTGGCCGTGGGGAAGAAGACCAACCTGGCTGAACTTCTCGAAATTTTGTAATACTATTCAGACAGAAGGAATACATGGTTTCCCAAAGCGTTGTCGAGCGCGTGGCATTCCTGCGCGAAAAAATCGAGCATCACAACCACTGCTACTACGTCCTGGACGCCCCCGAGATATCGGACCAGGAATTCGACGAATTGTTCCGCGAACTGGCCGCGCTGGAGGCGGAGCATCCGGAACTTGACGATCCCAATTCGCCCACCAAGCGCGTGGGCGGCGATCCCGCCGAGGGCTTCACTCCCTATGAGCACGCCCTGCACCTCTATTCTCTGGACAACGCCATGGACCTGGACGCCTGGTACGCCTTTGCCGAGCGCGTGGCCAAAGGCGTGGGCCGGTCCGATGCGGCTTATTGGGCCGATCCCAAGATGGACGGCCTGGCCCTGGAAGTCATTTACGAGGGCGGGCGGTTCGTGCGCGCCGCCACCCGCGGCGACGGCCTGGTGGGCGAGGACGTGACCGCCAATATGCGCACGGTCATGAACCTGCCCCTGACTCTGCGCGGCGACAACATCCCCGATCTTATCGAGGTGCGCGGCGAGGTCGTCATGGCCAACAAGGATTTCGCCGCCCTCAACGCGCGTCAGGCGGAGAAGGGCGAGAAAGTTTTCGCCAATCCCCGCAATGCGGCCGCCGGGACCATCCGCCAGCTCGACCCCAAGGTCGCCGCATCCCGGCCGTTGCGCTTCATGGCCTACGGCGTGGGCCGGGTTGAGCGGAGCGGAGCCGGAGGGGACTGGGCCACCCAGCAGGAGCTCATGGAAGGACTGCGCGCCCTCGGTTTCGCCATTCCCTCACAGGTCAAGCTCTGCCGGTCCGCCAAAGAGGTGGGTGAATATTTTCAGGAGTTGATGGGAATTCGGGATACGCTTCCTTTCGAGATCGACGGCATGGTCGCCAAGGTCAACGACCGCGAGATGCAGGAGGCGCTCGGCTACACTTCCCGCGCGCCGCGTTGGGCGTTGGCGCTCAAATTCCCGGCCCATCAGACCAAGACCCGGCTCAACGCCATCCGCATTCAGGTGGGGCGCACCGGCGTGCTTACCCCGGTGGCCGAGCTTGAGCCCGTCGAGCTGGCCGGAGTCGTGGTTTCCAACGCCACCCTGCACAACAAGGGGTACATTGAGGAGCGTGATTTCCGCATAGGCGATACGGTCCTCATCCAGCGGGCGGGCGACGTCATCCCCCAGGTCCTGTCCGTGGACCTGGACGCGCGGCCGGAACACGCCGAACCTTTTGTTTTCCCCATGGTCTGTCCCGTCTGCGAAAGCAAGGCCGTGGAGGACGGGGAGCGGGTGGTCTGCACCAATCCGGCCTGTCCGGCCAAGACAGTGCAGCGGCTCATACATTTCGTGTCCAAGGCGGGCATGGATATGGAGGGCGTGGGCAAGTCCTGGGTCCGCAAGCTGGCCGAGGACGGCGTCCTGAACAGCCCTGCGGACCTCTTCACCCTGAAGAAAACCGACTTGCTCAGATACGAAGGCATGGGCGACAAGTCGGCCGAGAATTTTATTGCCGCCATTGAGAAGGCCCGGGAGACGGCTCCGCTGTGGCGTCTCGTCGCCGGGCTGGGCATCCGCCATATCGGCGAGCAGGCCGCCCGAACCCTGGCCGCCCGGTTCAAGAGCCTCGACGATTTGTTCGAGGCCAATATCGAGGACCTCACCGGACTGGACGGCATCGGCGAGAAAATGGCCGAGTCCGTACTGGATTTCCGGGTTGATCCGGCCAATCGTCGGATGATCGAGCAGTTCCGCGAACTGGGCGTCCGGCCCCAAGGCGGGGAGGGGACTTCCGCCGCGCCGTCGGAAGGGCGGCCCCTGGCCGGAAAGGTGTTCATCTTCACCGGCACCCTGCCCGTGAAGCGTGATGAGGCTCAGGCCATGGTCGAGGCCCTGGGCGGGGTTTCGGTCAAGTCCATCTCCAAGAAGGTGGATTATGTGGTGGCGGGCGAAAAGGCCGGGTCCAAGGTCGCCAAGGCCGAGGCCATGGGGCTGGAAGTCATTGACTTCGACGCCTTTCAGGCATTACTCGGTGGCAAGACCGTAAAAAAGCCGAAGTCCCTTCTGGACTTCTAGCCATACAAACTTTCAACACGCAAGGAGTGACTCCATGACAGTCGATGTCGTCATCCTGGGGGCCAAGGGCCGCATGGGCAATACCCTCATCAACATGGCCCTCGCCGACGAGGAACTGAACCTGGTTGGCGCGTGCGAGCGCAAGGGCAATACGGACGGGCTGGCTTACGAGAACTGCGAAGTCTCGGACAACCTGGAAGACCTCCTGCCCAAGGTGCCGGGCGCGGTGATCGTCGATTTCACGGCTCCCGAGGCATCGGTGGAGATGTCCAAGATCGCCGCCAGGCACGGTAATCCCGCCGTAGTCGGAACCACCGGGCTGACCCCGGAGCAGCAGGCCGAGCTGGCCGAGGCCGCCCGCACGGTTCCGCTTTTCTGGGCCCCGAACATGTCCGTGGGCATCAACGTCCTGCTCAAGGTCCTTCCTCAACTCGTCCAGGCCCTGGGCGAGGATTACGACATGGAGATGGTCGAGACGCACCACAGGATGAAAAAGGATTCTCCGAGCGGCACAGCTCTGAAGCTGGCCCAATGCCTGGCCGAGGCGCGCGGTTGGGATTACGACGAGGTCAAGAAGCACTGCCGCGACGGCATCATCGGCGCTCGTCCCAAAAAGGAGATCGGCGTTCAGACCCTGCGCGGCGGCGACGTGGTCGGCGACCACACCATGTACTTCTTCGGCCCCGGCGAGCGTATTGAAATCACTCACCGTGCCCACTCGCGCGAAACCTTCGCCTCCGGAGCGCTGCGCGCTGCCAAGTGGCTGGCCCGGCAGAAGCCCGGCAAGCTCTACGCCATGGCCGATATCTTCTAGGCCGGTAGCGGCAACCGATCATTCAGGGGAGTCTCGGACGAGGCTCCCCTTTTTGTCTCTTTAACGGGGTTGCCCGGCGGGACAAGCCGCTTATGCCTCTACAGAATAGGCGACAGAAGGCGGGCGAAGCGGATGACGGTTTGGCGGACGAGGTCCTTTTTGTCGTATTCGTTGGGGCCGGTTTCGGTGCAATGGTTGAAGTCTTGGAGAAACATGGCTTCAACGCTCTTGGCGAAGACGGGGTCCCTGACAAGCATGGTGAGTTCGAAGTTGAGGCGGAAGGACCTGTTGTCGAGGTTCGCTGTGCCCACGGCCGACAGGGTGTCGTCGGCCAAAAAAACCTTCTGGTGCAGGAAGCCGTCGTCATAGCGGAAGACGCGGATGCCGGGCAGGGCCAATTCCTTCAGACAGGCGTAGGCGGCGAGATGAACCAGGATGTGGTCCGGCTTTCTGGGGAGCATGATGCGCACGTCCACGCCCCGCATGGCGGCCATCTGCAGGGACTTCATGACCGAGCTGTCGGGGACGAAGTAGGGACTGGCGATCCAGAAACGGTCCTTGGCCGAATCGATGGCCTGGATGAACATGAGGGAGCAGTTCTCCAGGGCGTCCACCGGGCCGGTGGGAAGGGCCAGTACCCGCGCCTCCCCCCGACGGAAGGGCATGGTCAGATCGATGTCCGGCACTTCGCTGGTGGCCCAGTACCAGTCCTTGCCGAAACAGACCTGGATAGGGAGCACGGCCGGACCGGAAATCCGGGCATGGGTGTCGCGCCAGCCGCCGTAGCCGTTGTCCTTGCCGCCGAGGTATTCGACACCCACGTTGTGCCCCCCGACATAGGCGGTATGGCCGTCGACCACCACGATCTTGCGGTGGTTGCGGAAGTTGAGCTGAAACCTGTTGCCCGCTCCGCGCGTGGTGTGAAAGGGGAAGGCCTTGATTCCGGCGGCCTGCATGGCTTCCCAGTAGGCGAACGGGGTCTTGTAGCTGCCCAGTTCGTCGTAGAGGAAGAGAATGCGGACTCCCTGCCGGGCCTTGCGGATGAGCAGCTCCCCAAGCCGCTTGCCCAGGGCGTCGTCGTGGACGATGTAGAACTGGAGGAGGACATAGCTTTGCGCTCCTTCAATCCCCTGGAACAGGGCCTCGAAGGTGTCAGGGCCGTTGACCAGAAGTTCAACGTCGTTGCCGTCGAGAAAGGGTGATTCGGCCAGGGTCTCGAAAACCGTGTCCGGAGAATGGGGGCGTTTGCGCTCGGCAAGAGGAGGGAGGGAAGGCACATGGTGGCGGGTGCCGATGTGCCGCTGGAATTCCGCTCGGCCGGAACGCATGGCGTCCACATAGCCGTGGAATTTGGATCGGCCGAAGATCCAGTAGAGGGGCAGGGAGATGATCGGGAACGTGATAAGGCTGATGGCCCAGGCGACGGCGCCCTGCGGAGTGCGGGTCTCGCGCACGGCTATGATGGCCGTGACGATGCCCGTTATCTCCAGAAGGGTGTAGAAAAGGCTGGCCAAGCCCAACAGAAAAGATGCTTCCATTGATTCCATGGGAATTAGGAATAGCAGAAAAGCGTTTGAAAGGGAAAGCTTCGCTTGTCTTTACGGTGGGTTTGTGTTGTGGAACGGCCTAACGGGAGGAAATGCGGTGCAGGACGGCGCGGACGAATCGAAATCACGACATCCTTTTTTGGACCGGCCCAATCGGACGCTGTTTCGCATGGCCGTTCCCGTACTCTTTTCCCTGGTGGCGGAACCCCTGACAGGGTTGGCCGATACCGCATTCGTGGCCCGGCTCCCCGGCTCAGAGCCCGTGGCCGCCCTGGGTGTAGGCACCATGGCTTTTTCAGCCATTTTCTGGGCATTCGCCTTTCTCGGCATAGCCACCCAGACGGAGGTGGCGCACAGCGTGGGCAGAGGCGATCATGACCGCGCGGTCAAAGTGATCTCCTTGGCGTGCCTGCTCGCCGTCTCCATAGGTTTGGCGCTGTTGGCCGTTTCCATCTGGTTTCTGGCACCCATCGCGGCTGTTTTCGGAGCCGAGGGGCTGGTCAACGAACTCGCCTGCGAATATATGCTTTACCGGCTTCTCGGCGCGCCCGCCGTGCTGGTTTCCCTGGCCTGTTTCGGAGGATTGCGCGGGGCGCAGGACATGCGTACGCCCCTCTATGTGGCCGTGGGCGTCAATGCGGTCAACATCCTGCTCGACTGGGCGCTCGTTTTCGGCGTCGGGTCGCTTCCGGGCATGGGCGTGGCCGGGGCGGCGATCGCCAGCACGGTCAGCCAGTGGGTCGGCGCGTTCTGGTGTCTGGCCGTTGTCCGACGCACTCTTGGCCTGACCTGGCGTATGCGCGGCGCGGGCATGGCCCGGCTCATGCGCGTGGGCGGCGATCTGTTCCTGCGCACCGGAGGGGTGCTGGTATTTCTGACGCTCTGCACCCGCACCGCCAACAGGTTCGGCGCCGATCAGGGCGCGGCCTTCCAGGCTATCCGGCAGTTCTTTATCTTTTCGGCTTTGTTCCTCGATGCTTTCGCTATTACCGGGCAGAGCCTTGTGGGCTATTTCCTGGGCGCGGATGACAAACAGGCGGCGCGCAAGGTCGCTGGGCTGGTCTGCTGGTGGAGCTTGGGCACGGGCGTGGTCCTGTGCGCGGCTATGCTCCTCGGCGCAGACCTTGTCGCGTGGCTGCTGGTGCCTCCGGCTGCCTATGCGGTGTTCGGACCGGGCTGGATAGTGGTTTCCCTGTCCCAACCCATTGGTTCGCTTTCGTTCGCCACGGACGGCATCCATTGGGGGACCGGGGATTTCGCCTACCTGCGCAACAGTATGCTCTTTGCCTCTGCGGTGGGGGCGGCGTGTGTTCTGGCCGTCGAGGCGATACGCCCCGAGCATGTGCTGGTGTATATCTGGCTGGCCTCGGCCCTGTGGACTTTCATCCGGGCCGGTCTGGGGCTGGCGCGTATATGGCCGGGCATAGGCCGCGCGCCGCTCAAGGCATAGTTGTCCTAAAAGGCCCGCCGGTTCGACCGGCGGGCCTTTTCAAAACGTCCAGTCGGCCGCTTAGTTCTCGGCCAGATAATTGAACATGAATTCGTAGGCCTGGCGCATCTCTTCTTCAAGTCCATCCATGACGGACATGGCCGTATCCAGGTTGCCCGTTTTGCAGGCATTCTCAAGTTGCAGGCAGCATTCGCGAACTCGTTCCACGCCGATGGTGGCGGCTCCGCCCTTGAGGGAGTGGGCCAGATGGCGCAACTTTTCCACATCGCCGGATTTCAGGGCGTCCTTGATGTGTTGGATTCTCTTGGGTTCCTGAGAGATGAAAACGGTAAACATCCGTTTTACGAATGGCCGACGATTCGCCATTGATTCCAAAAATTTACTATCGACAACTTCTTTTTCCACCTTAGTCACCGCCTTTACAAAACACCGATCCAGGCGATCGGCTCCTACCGTTATACTTGGCGCGGGCCTTTTCGGCAACAGGTTTGCTGGGAAATGCGGATTGTCGTCAGGAGGCGTGGTGAAAGAACTGTCCGAGTCCTGTTGTAAATATGACGCAGCCGTATGCGGCATGTTCCAGCGAGGCCAGGAAAAGAGATCCGGTCAGGCGGTAGGTCCGGGCGAATATGTACCCCGCCGGTATCGTCAAGGCCACGGCTACCCAGCCCCCGAACACGATGTGGAGAAAGGAAAAGGCGAGGACGCTGGCCCATGTGCGGGCGGTCTCGGTTTTCAAGATGGGGACGTAGCGGTGGAAGAGGAATGCGCGATAGACGATTTCCTGGGGGAGGGCGGACAGGAGCGGATAGAGAAGCATGACGGCCAGCCACAGGAGCGGGCGGGCGCGGGGAAAGCCGAAGAGCTGTTCAGGAAGGAAAATCGACACCGTCAGGGTGGATATCAGGGCCACGCCCAGGGTCCTGAAAGCGATGGTGCGCAAAGTCTGTCTGCTTTCTCGCATTAATCCGAAAATGTCCGTTTTTCGAAGGAACCCGTTCATGGTGAGATAGACAAGACAGACGCCCGCAATAGCCAGAAGCAGGGGGATTTTGGGAATGGGCAGCCAGCCGAATGCATAAAGCAGCGGGGTCAGGCCGAATAGAGCCAGAAATTCGATCCATAGGGAAAAGGCGGTCATGGTCCGATTATACGCGCGGTTAGGAGATGGGTCCATAGGGGGGCGTCGATGTCATGGAAACGTTGCGGTTCGCCCTGCTTTGGTTCTTAACAGGTGTCCCTGAATATTGTGTATGACCGATTCGAGGTGTGGATAAAATGTGGAAAGTCGGGAAAAAACCTTCAAGCGTCGGTTTAATTTTGTGGTTCCTTTGGGATAATGATTCGCATCCCTAATTTTGTTCCTGTCTTGAGAAAGGAGCTTTCTAGTTGTTTTTTAAGCGTGTTAAATGGCTTGTTGTGTCGACGTTGCTGTTGGCGGGAAGCATACGCTTCGGTTGCCCTGCGTTGGCCGGCGATTCCGTGACGTTCGCTCAGTTCTCCAGGGGGTGGCCGCCGTTCGAGATGATGCTCGAAGGGAGGCCGACCGGGGCTGCGTCGGAGATCATCCGCGTTTCCATGCCCGAAGGGGTCGAGGTCCGCGTGAAGATGATTCCGGCTTCCAGAAGCGTGCTGCGGATACCGGGGGACACTGTTTATACGAGATTGGAGTCCAAGGATTGGATCGACAATTGCGATCTCTACCTGTGGAGCGAACCTGTCTTGAATTTGAAGACTGTCCTTTTTTCCAGGAAGGACAATCCATTGGAGTATAAGGGGCCGTTCAGCTTGGTCGGCATGACCATCGGCTGCATCAAGTCCTTCAGGTATCCCGAAGTGGAGCCGCTGTTCAGGAGCGGTAAGGCCAACCGCTATGACGTGAACAGCGACGTGGTCCTGCTGCGGATGCTCAAGGCGGGGAGGGTGGATGCTGCTCTGTTCGATCAGTATACGGCCCGGTGGATAATCCGTCGGTCTGCGGAATTGAGCTGGACGGATTTTCACGACTCCATGCGTGCGCTCGGCAATACCGATCTGCGTTTGGTCTTCAACCGGTATTCAGGCTGGGAAGAGCGTCTGCCCGAGGTCGATGAACTCATTCGCCGAAATCGGATGGAAGGGGTCTACGAAAAGATCATGGACAAGTATTGAGCTTCGGTTCCCTTGGGGGGACGGAAAAAAGGGTGAGGGCTTGACGCCTTCACCCTTTTTTTCGCGATGTTGCGCGGGGCTACATAGTGTAGAGCTTGTCGCCGGGGATGATGGTGATGTTGTTTTTGCTGAGCAGT
Source organism: Desulfovibrio sp. Fe33 (assembly GCF_028532725.1). Lineage (NCBI taxonomy): Bacteria > Pseudomonadati > Thermodesulfobacteriota > Desulfovibrionia > Desulfovibrionales > Desulfovibrionaceae > Desulfovibrio > Desulfovibrio sp. Fe33. The sequence goes on along the minus strand of NZ_JAQKGU010000003.1, from coordinate 333,257 downwards.
TCAATGCCCTGGTCGGTACGGTCGAAGCGGAAAATGAGGACCGCGGAGTCTCCGGACTGCTGGACAAAGGCGTACATGTATTCCACGTTGATGCCCGCTTCCTGGAGCATACCCAGGATATTGTGCAGGCCGCCAGGCTGGTCGTTGACCTCAACGGCCACTACCGAGGTGCGGCCCACGGTGAAGCCCGCCGCCTTCAGCTTGTCCTTGGCCTTCTCGAAATCCGAGACGATGAGGCGCAGAATGCCGAAATCCGAAGTGTCGGCCAGGGACAGGGCGCGGATATTCACGCCTGAATCGGACAGGATGCGGGTGACCTCGGCCAGGCGACCGGCCCGGTTTTCCAGAAATATGGAGAGTTGATCGACTTTCATGGTGTGCTCCTTGGCTTGTCGGGTTAGCCCTTGTTGCGGTTGTCGATGATTCGCTTGGCCTTGCCCAAGGAACGTTCGATGCTCTTGGGCTCGACGAGCTTGACCTTGGCGGTGACGCCGAGGAATTCTTTAATGTTCTTCATTACCTTCGATTCCACACGCTGTAAACTCTTGATCTCGTCGGAGAACAGGGCCTCATTGACTTCCACGCGGACTTCAAGGGTGTCGAGGTTGCCCTGCCGCTCCACGATAAGCTGGTAATGCGGCGTAAGCCCCTCGGTGTCGATGAGGATGGATTCGATTTGGGACGGGAACACGTTGACGCCGCGGATGATGAGCATGTCGTCGGAACGGCCGGTCACGCGCTTCATGCGGGCGGTGGTGCGGCCGCATTTGCACGGGGTGGTGTTCAGGACGGTCAGGTCGCGGGTGCGGTAGCGGATGAGCGGGATGCCTTCCTTGGTCAAGGTGGTGAAGACGAGCTCGCCTTCCTCGCCCGGTGCGACGGGTTCGCCGGTCACGGGGTTGATGGTCTCGGCCAGGAAGTGGTCCTCCTGGATGTGCAGGCCGTCCTGGGCGGCCGCGCACTCGATGGCCACGCCCGGGCCCATGACCTCGGACAGTCCGTAGATGTCGATGGCCGTGATGCCGAGTTTCTTTTCGATTTCCGTGCGCATTTCGTTGGTCCAGGGCTCGGCTCCGAAAATGCCGATGCGCAGGGGCAGATCGCGGATGTCGATGCCCATTTCAAGGCCGGTCTCGGCCAGGAACAGGGCGTAGGAGGGGGTACAACAGATGACATCCGGGGCGAAGTCCTTGAGCAGGGTTACCTGCCTGCGGGTGGAGCCGCCGGACATGGGAACCACTGTGGCGCCCAGCGCTTCGGCACCGTAGTGCGCGCCCAGGCCGCCGGTGAAAAGTCCGTAGCCGTATGCGTTGTGGACGGTGTCCGACGCGGAGGCTCCCGCGGCCATCAGGCACCGGGCCACGAGCTGGCCCCAGTTCTCGATGTCCCGCTTGGTGTAGCCTACCACGGTGGCCGTGCCGGTGGTGCCGGAGGAGGAATGGATGCGGACGATCTGGTCCTTGGGCACGGCGAACATCCCGAAGGGATACTGGTCGCGGAGGTCCTGTTTGACGGTGAACGGCAGCAGCCTGACGTCCTTCAGGGTTTTGATGTCCTGAGGCTTGACCCCTTTCTCATCGAATTTTTTCTTGTAGAACGGAACGTTGGCGTACACCCGTTCACATAAAGCCTGGAGCCTTCGTAATTGGAGGGCTTCCAGGTCCTCCCTGGGCAGCGTCTCATTCTTAACGTCGTAGATCATCCCTTCATCCTCCTTGGGCGGCCTTAAATCGGCCCTGGTGTCCACATTAAAAAAACCACGGTCTGATACAGCCCGTGGTTCGCATTAGCGCCTTCCTTGCGTCGCTTCAAAAGCCACGAGCCTCCTATAAGGAGTTCGTAAACTGAAAAAAGCGAGCAAATAGGAAATTCCGCATAGGTCGAACAGTGCCCCATGATCGGATTACCGTCAAGAATTTTGTGGTTTCCGGCGGCTCGCGCGGCGTGCGGCGGGCGTGATTGTTGCGGACCGTCCCAAAGTGCATTACACAATCCGAGGTTAACAACCAACATTGGAGTCGTCATGACATTCAGGGAATTGGTGGAGCGCAACCGGACCCGGCGGAAGTTCGACGAGAGCAGGCCGATACGCGCGGACGAACTGGTCGAACTGGTCGATCTCGCCCGGTTCATGCCTTCGGGCCGGAACATGCAGCCTCTCAAGTACATCGTCACCGCCGACCCGGAGCAATGCGCCAAGGTGTTTCCGCTTCTGGGCTGGGCCGGTTATCTTACGGATTGGAAAGGCCCGGCCGAGGGTGAGCGGCCCACTGGGTACATCGTCATGCTCCTGGACAGGGAGTTGGCCGATTCTCCCGGCTGCGACCACGGCATAGCCTGCCAGACCCTCATGCTCGGGGCCGTGGACAAGGGATACGGCGGCTGCATCATCGCCACCGTAAACCGACCCAAGCTGGCCGCCATATTCGATCTCCCTGATCGTTACGAGATTCTGATGGTTCTGGCTCTGGGCGTTCCGGCCCAGGATGTGGTTGTGGAACCGCTTCCCTCCGGCGGCAGTATAAAGTATTGGACCGGCGAGGACGGGAAGCATCATGTGCCCAAACGCGGGCTCGACGAGCTGCTGGTGGGGCGTTTTCCCGAAGACTGATGCCGTCAAACGGCAAACATCAAGGACATACATTGATTAATAAAGAGAAAAAATTCGCAGAGATGGCAAGCGTGGACAAGGCCCGTAGCGTGGCCGGTTGGCTTGACGACAAGCAGGGCGAGCGGATCACCCTTATCGACGTGACCGGCTTGAGCTCGGTCACGGACATGATTCTGGTGGTTTCGGCCAGGGGCGTGAAGCACGCGCAGGCGTTGGCCTCCCATGTCCTGGACAAGGCCGCCGAGGAAAACATGGAATTCCTGAGCATGGAAGGCCACAAGACCGGCGAGTGGGTCCTGATCGACCTCAACGATGTGCTGGTTCACGTCTTCCTGGACGACCTGCGGGAATTCTACAACATCGAAGGCATGTGGACCGAGGCTCCCAGAGTGGGGCTGGAGGCGTGACGGACAAGGACATGGCCGAACCAAAGAAGACGCTTCTGCTGATACTGGACGGCTGGGGCATCGCCCCGGAAGGCGCGGGCAACTGCGTGCGCAATGCCGCCACCCCGAATATCGATCGGCTCCTGGCCGACTATCCCTCCACCCGTCTGATCTGCTCCGGCCGGTCCGTGGGGCTGCCCGACGGTTTCATGGGCAACTCCGAGGTGGGGCACATGAACATCGGCGGCGGTCGGGTCATCTACCAGGACATGACCCGCATCGATATGTCCATTGAGGACGGCTCCTTTGCGAAGAATCCGGTCCTCAAGGGGATGATGGACAAGACCAAGGCCGGTTCCGGACGGCTCCATCTCATGGGTCTTCTCTCGGACGGCGGGGTGCATTCCCATCTGCGCCACCTGTTCGCCCTGCTGGAAATGGCCAAGGCGGAGAGCGTTCCCGAGGTCTATGTCCATTTGTTCATGGACGGCCGCGACACGGCGCAGAAGGGCGGTCTCGCCTACATGCGCACCCTCCTGGCCAAGCTGGACGAACTCGGCGTGGGCAGGATCGCGACTTTGTCCGGTCGGTTCTGGGCCATGGATCGCGACAAGCGGTTCGAGCGTGTGGAAGTGGCCTACAGGGCTTTGGTGGACGGTCGGGGCGTCGAGGTCGACGATCCTGTCGCGGCCATCGAGGCTTCCTATGCGGCGGGCGAATTCGACGAGTTCGTCAAGCCGAGCGTGGTGACGGGCGTGAATGGCCGCATCGGCGACGGCGACGGCCTGTTTTTCTTCAATTTTCGCGCGGACCGCGCCAGGGAAATCAGCCGGGCCATCTTTGACAAGGATTTCAGCGAATTCGATCGCCCCAACATGCCCGATCTGGCCGCCTTTGCGACCATGACCCAGTACGAATCCGGTTTCCCCATGGAAACGGCTTTTCCGCCGGAGAATTATGAGGGCACCCTGGGCGAGTTCGCCTCGGGCCGGGGCATGAAGCAGTTGCGCATTGCCGAGACCGAGAAGTACGCCCATGTGACCTATTTTCTCAATTGCGGGCGCGAGGAGCCATTCCCCGGCGAGGACCGGATCATGATCCCGTCTCCGCGCGAGGTGGCGACCTACGACCTCAAGCCGCAGATGAGCGCGGACGAAGTCGCGGATACCCTGATCGGCAAGTGGGGTGAATACGATTTGTGCGTCTGCAACCTGGCCAATCTGGACATGGTCGGACACACGGGCGTCATGGAGGCCGCTGAAAAGGCGTGCGTTGCCGTGGACGGCTGTGTGGGCCGCATCGTGGATACGGTGCTCGAAAGCGGCGGCCGGGTGCTCATGACCGCCGACCACGGCAACGCCGAGCAGATGCTGGACGCCGAAGGCGCTCCGCACACGGCCCATTCCACCAATCCGGTGCCTCTTGTCTTTATGGAAAAGGGGCGTGAGGACGCGGTGCTCGAAGAGGGAATCCTCGGCGATATCGCCCCCACCGTCATCGGTCTGTGGGGATTGGAGCCGCCCGCCGGGATGACCGGCAAGAACCTGGTACAAAAGGGATAAGCATGGCTGAAAGCAAGAAACCCATGACCCCGGTCAAGCCTGCGGCCATGGAGATGATATTCCTCTACCCCTGTCCGCACTGCGGCCGCGAGGTTCCCCTCATCGCTCCGTCCAGGCCCGCCATGGCCCAGTGCGACGCCTGCCGCGAGAACTTTCCGATCGTGCCCGTGGACGATCGGACCATCCGTTACCTCAAGCTCATTCTGGCCGGAGGCAAGGCGGGCATCGATCCTGACTTCCTGTAGAACGGCATCAAATAGACTGTATGGTTATAAGGCCGGGCGAGGCGGAAACGCTTCGACCGGCCTTTTCGTTTTTCGAATCCCGAACCGTGGTCCGGGTCTTGCTTATGTTCCGCATCAATTTTTGTCTTAATTCGGCGGAGAAGGACTACGATGCGAGCAATGAGCATGTTTATGGCGGTACTGGCGGTGTTTTCCACGATCTTGGGCGTTTCGTTTGCGAACGGTACGGCCCTGGCCTCGGACGGCGGGGTGACAATTCTGTCGGGGTTATCCGGCGGATCGGCTTGGGGATTGGTTGTCCTGATTGCCCTTACTGTGGCGGCCTGTGTGTCCTGCGGTCTGTTGGCTGCCAAGATGATCCACAATAAATATAATGAATTGGCGCAAATATCGGAACGCGCGGCAAAGGGAATCCCCGATGTGGAGGCGTTTATCGACGGTTGTGACATTTTTGACAGATTTTCTGGGAATTTGAACCATATTGTCAATTACATTGGTGAGTTGGAATCTCAGGTGGAAAAGAGCGAAATTGTAGCCCGGGAGGCCGACTCCCGCGCGCGGGATGCTTTGGTCCGGGCCGAGCAGGCGCGCAGGCATGGCGAGGCCGCTAGGTGCGAAGGGCTCTTGTCCGCCGCCGGAACCCTTGAGCGTTCCGTGCAGTCCATTCGCGATCATTCGGTCATTCTGGGCGCTGCTTCGGGCAAGGCGCGGGCCGGTGCGGCGGAGCAGCAGCGGCTCATGGGCGAAGCGGCTTCGGCCATGGAGGAGATGAATGCGGCCGTGGGCGAGACCGCGGCCGGGGCCGGCGCGGCCGCTTCAGAGGCGGACATGGTGATGGAGCGCGCGGAGGCCGGTTCGGCTGTTGTCGCCCGGACCCTGGATTCCATCAGCGAGGTTTCCCGCAATTCCCAATCCTTGATGGAGAGCGTGGCCGGGCTTGGCTCCCAGGCGGAGGGGGTCGGGGCAATAATGGGCGTGATTTCCGACATCGCGGACCAGACGAATTTGTTGGCTCTCAACGCCGCCATCGAAGCCGCCAGGGCGGGGGAGGCCGGACGCGGTTTCGCTGTGGTGGCCGACGAGGTGCGCAAGCTGGCCGAAAAGACCATGGAAGCCACCCGCGACGTCGGTGTCGCCATCCAGGGCATTCAGGCTCAGGTGGCTCGAACCATTGACGGCGTCAAGGCCATGGCCGGACTGGCGGACGAAGCCGCCGGGATGGCCGGGGAGTCCGGGGCCGCCCTGGAAGAGATCGTGTCCCATTCCGGCATCAGCGCCGAACGCATCGGAGCCATTGCCGCCGCCTCGGCTCAGCAGTCGGTGTCGAGCGAGGAGGTCACTCGGACCATTGCCGCTGTGCATGATATCTCCTTGGCCACGGACCAGGGGATGGCCGAGGCGGTCGGCGCCGTGGAAGATCTGTCCGCGCGAGTGGAGGAATTGGCGGTCATGACCGGCGTGTTTCGGTTGGTCGGCAGCGGCAGGGTTCAGGAAATTCTCGGCGTCCTGGCCGGTTCCGAAGAGGTCCGGTCCGGGCGGCGCGAACCCCTGGAGCAGGCCATGCGCAGCGCCTTGCGGGAGAATGATTTTCTGGAGCTCCTGTATGCCACCGACGGGCACGGCAGGCAGACGGTCAGCAACATGGGGGGCAAGGTTTCCGGCTTCGCCGAGGACCCTGCGGCCTTTGGCGCGGACTGGAGCGGACGGCCCTGGTTCCGGGGGGCGATGGACAACCGAACTTTTCAGATTTCCGATGTGTACACATCCTCGGCTTCGGGCGGAGAGTGCATCACCGTGTCCGGTCCCTATTTCGGCCGGGATGGGCAGGTCCTCGGCGTCATCGCCGCGGATGTCAGTGTTTTGGGAGGCGGCTTGCGATAGCGGCGCGCGGATTCCTTCTCACTGGCGAATCGGGTCAGGCGCGTTTCTTGGGCCTGTACTGCATCAGGGCGTTGCCCGCGATGATGAAGGCTAGGCCCGCCACGGTGGCGGGGTGGATGGTTTCGCCCACCAGGAAGTGGATGAAGATCAGGGAGAGAAAGGGCGAAAGGAAAATGAGGTTGGCCACGCGGGCGGTGCCGCCGCCCGACGGCTTGGCTGCGTATTTCATGGCCGTGAGCCAGAGGGCGAAGGTGATGCCCATTTCGAAGAGGCCCACATATGCGGCGGCCAGGAGCGGGCGGGGTTCCAGAGGCGGCAGTTCGGAAAAGAGCAGCGTGGCCGCCAGAATCAACGGAAAGCCTGTCAGGAAGCTGAGAAGCAGCCCGGCGATGGGGTCGGCTTTGCTCCTGGTGTTGAAAATCCAGTAGACGGCCCAGATGATCGTGCTGCCCAGGGCCAGGGCCACGCCGGGCAGGCTGGAGAAGCGCATGGAGAACGGGTCGCCGTGGGTGGATATGACCACGACGCCGAGGTAGCTGAGGACGATCGCGCCCAAGTCCTTGAAAGAGAGTTTCTGGCCGAGCAGGGGCACGGACAGCAGGGACAGCGTCACGGCCCAGGTGTAGTTTATGGGCTGGGCTTCCTGGGCGGGCAGCAGGTCGTATGCCTTGAACAGGATGGCGTAGTAGAGAAACGGGTTGAGCGCGCCGAGCAGGGCGCAACGCAGGGTTTCCCTGCGCCCCATTCGTCGGATTTCGCCGAGTTTTCCCTGGAAAGACAGGATCAGCGTCAGAGCCGCGATGGAAACCGCGCAGGCGCAGAGCAGGAGTTGGAGCGGGTCCAGCCCGCGCAGGGCGATTTTGAAGGCCGAGGCCACGGTGGACCAGATGGTCACCGTGGCCAGGCCGAAGAGAAGGGCTTTCCGGTTGTCGGTCACGGGCTAGACGATTACGTGCTTGCGGATGTGGCTGACTACTTCGCTCACGTCGTCCGTGACGATGAACAATTCGAGGTCTTCGGCCTTGCAGAAGCCGTTGGAGACCATCTGGTCCCTGAACCAGTCGATGAGCCCCGTCCAGAATTCGGTGCCGAAGAGTACGATGGGGAACGGCTTGATGCGGTGGGTCTGGATAAGCACCAGGGCTTCGGAAAGCTCGTCCAGGGTGCCGTATCCGCCGGGCAGCGCAACGTAGGCCAGCGCATACTTGATGAACATGAGCTTGCGGATGAAGAAGTAGCGGAATTCGCTCTTGACGTTCAGGAACGCGTTGCTCTTCTGTTCCATGGGCAGGTGGATGTGCAGGCCGATGGATTCGCCGTCGTTCTCGAACGCACCCTTGTTTCCGGCTTCCATCAAGCCCGGGCCGCCGCCGGTTATGACCGAAAATCCGGCTTCGGACAGGGCCTTGGACAGCTGCTCGGTCTTCTGGTAGAGCGGTTCGTCCGGTTTGACCCTGGCCGAGCCGAACACGGATACGGCCGGGCCGATCTCGGACAGGTTTTCGAAACCGTCGACAATTTCGGACATGATCTTGAAGAGCCGCCAGGACTCGTGAATGGACAGATCATCGATGAGATATTGCTTGGAACGATGTATCATTGGTTCTCCTGTGTTTCCGTGGCAAGGTTGCCTGGATACGGTTTATAAGGCATGTAGTCCGGGCGGCGGATGCTGTTTCCGCTGAAAGCTTCATTACACTGATTTTGTCCCGTTCGGAAGGGCTATTACTTCGATAACGGGATGGAATGCCAACACGAGGACAACGTATGAAAGTCACCTTCATGGGCGCCGCCCGTACCGTTAGTGGTTCCTGTTTCATCCTCGAATGCGGCGGCAGGCGTTTCGCCGTGGACTGTGGAATGCACCAGGGCAACCGTGAAATAGAAAAACGGAACTGGAATATAGACGCCTACGGTCCCAAGAAGCTGGATTTCATTCTTATCACTCACGCTCACATCGATCATACGGGGCTTTTGCCCGCTCTGGTCGCCAAGGGCTACCGCAACCCCATCTACTGCACCGAGCCCACCCGCGACCTGTTGGAAATAATGCTGCTTGACTCCGCCCATATTCAGGAAATGGAAGCGGAATGGGACAACCGCAAGCAGCGGCGGACCGGCGGAGACATGGTAAAGCCGCTTTACACCATCGCCGACGCGGAGCGGACCACGCCCCTGTTCGCGCCCATTGAATATTCCAAGACTTTCGAACCCGTCCCCGGCATCAAGGTGACCTACAAGGACGCCGGGCACATCCTCGGCTCGGCCTTCATCGAGATCGAGTACGAGGAGGACGGCAAGATGACCAAGGCCGTCTTTTCCGGTGATCTTGGCAGGCCGGAACAGCTTATCGTCAACAACCCTTCGGATATGGAATGCGCCGACTACCTCTTCATGGAGTCAACCTACGGCAACCGCAACCATGTCGACGCGGAAGGCAGTCTGGACGAGCTGGCCGAGGCCATCGCCTATAGTTACGGCAACGGCGAGAAAGTGGTGATTCCGGCTTTCGCCGTGGAGCGTTCCCAGCAGATCATCTATTCCCTGTTCTTGCTCCGCAAGCAGGGCAAGCTGCCCGCCGACATGCCCGTTTACCTGGACAGTCCGCTGGCCATCAGGGCCACGGAGATATTCCGCAAGCATCCGGAATATTACGATGCGGCGACCCAGAAATACATCGAGGCCGGAGAAAATCCCCTGGATCTGCCCAACCTGCATTTCACCCAGAGCCGTGAGCAGTCCCAGGCCATCAACGAGTCGAAGGGCCCGGCCATCATCATTTCGGCCAGCGGCATGGCCAATGCGGGCCGCGTCAAGCATCACCTCAAGCACAACCTGTGGCGGCCCGGGGCCAGCGTGGTCTTCGTGGGCTGGCAGGGCGTGGGCACGCCGGGCCGCAAGATCGTCAACGGGGCCGATAAGATAACCATTTTCGGCGAAGAGGTGCTGGTCAAGGCCAAGGTCTTCACCATCAACGGGTTCTCGGGCCATGCCGGACAGGACGAACTCGTGGACTGGCTCGGCACCATGCAGGGCAAGCCCATCAAGATCCTGCTTGTCCACGGCGAGGCCGAAGTGCAGAAGGAGTTCGCCAGGCTCATTACCGAGAAGTTCGGGTTCGTGGTGCATATTCCCGAATATATGGAAGTGCTTGATCTTGAGCCGGGCAAGGACTTGCAGCCCGTGGTGGATATGGAAGTGGCTCGGCCGCGCGTGGACTGGAATTTCCTGCTGGCCGATTCCGAGAATCTTTACCGGGAGCTGCGCGATCGTATCCGGGACGTGGAGAAGCGCCCCTGGGTCGATCAGGCGGAATTGCGCGACAAGCTTCTTGACATCAACCGAAATATCGTGGAGCTCGTCTCCGAGATGTAGCCGATGCGGATTATTGGTGGACAATACAAAGGGCGCAGGATTCTGACCTGCGAGGGACCGGGATACCGGCCCGCCACCATGAAGGTGCGGGAATCGGTTTTTTCCATGCTCATGGCCAGGGGCGTCGACTTCGGCCATGCGAGGGTTATCGACATGTTCGCAGGGTCCGGCTCGCTGGCTCTCGAATGCCTCAGCCGGGGCGCGCCCACGGCCTGGTTTGTCGAAAAGAGCCCCAAGGCCGCGGCCTTGATCCGCCGCAATCTGGCGGACCTCAAAGTCGATAAAAATCATTTCAGAGTGGTTTGCAAAGACCTATTCAGTGTACTGTCCGCAAGGCCGGATCAGCCCTTCGATCTGATTTTTATCGATCCGCCCTATGGCTATGATCTTCTTGTTCCGGCTCTTGAGAAAGCTTTGGAAAACGGCTGGATAGCGCAGGGAGCGTTGGTGCTGGCCGAAGTGGAAAATTCCGTGGAAGCCCCGCAGGAAGGCCCTGTCGGGGAAATGGAATTGTTAACCGACCGTGAATACGGTCAAACCAGGATTTTGATATGGCGAAAATGAACCCCAGGCTGGCCGTGTACCCCGGCACCTTCGATCCTTTGACCATGGGCCACGTGAGCCTGACCCGCCGGGGGCTGAATGTCTTCGACAACATCATTCTTGCGGTGGCCGAAAGCACGCCCAAGAAGACGCTGCTGACCGTGGGCGAACGGGTCGCCCTGGCCAAGGACGTGTTTCGCGACGAGCCGAGGGTTATAGTGGAATCCTTTGATTGCCTGCTCATCGATTACGTGGAGAGCAGGGGGGCCGGGTCCATCATGCGCGGGCTGCGTGCGGTTTCGGATTTCGAGTACGAGTTCCAGATGGCGCTCATGAACCGCAAGCTCAAGGGAGATATCGAGACCGTGTTCATGATGACCGACTTCAAGTGGATGTATCTGAGTTCCACCATCGTCAAGGAAGTGGCCCAGTACGGCGGGGACATTCGCGGCTTGGTGCCCGGCCCGGTGGCCACGGCCCTTTCCGTCAAATACGGCGTCAAACCCCAGGACTGGGGACAAAATCACTACATATGAGCCGCAAGCCTCCCATAGTTTGTCTGCTCGGGCCTACCGGCACGGGCAAGACGGCGGCGGCTATCGCCATTGCAGGGCGTCGGCCCGCCGCCGTGATCAATTTTGATTCCCGCCAGGTATACCGGGACTTCCCGATCATCACTGCCCAGCCCGACGAGGATGAGCGCGGCGCTTGCCCGCATCATCTTTACGGCTTCCTGCCGACGGAAGAGAAAATGAACGCGGCGCGGTTCGTGGAGCTGGCCGTGGATACAATCGAGGCGGTGCGCGGGGAGGGCCGACTGCCCATTCTGGTGGGTGGCACCGGCCTCTATCTCCGTTCGCTTCTGTCCGGTATTGCGCCCATACCGAATATTCCCGCCGAGATTCGTCGGCAGGTTCTCGATCGTATCGCCAAGGAGGGGCCTCAGGCCCTGCACGCCGAGTTGACGCGTTCCGATCCGGATTACGCGGCCAAGATTCACCCCAACGACACCCAGCGCAACGCCCGTGCCGCCGAGGTCCACCTGGCCACGGGCCGGACCATGACCTGGTGGCACACCGAAAGCGAGCACGCCCCGGCGCCATACGACGCCCTCAAGGTGGGAATGCGCATCGCCCTGAACGACCTGGAGCCGCATCTGGCGAAACGTATCGACATGATGCTCGACCTGGGAGCCCTGGACGAGGCTCATGCGGCTTTCGAGCGTTGCCCTGACCCGGACGCGCCGGGCTGGACCGGCATCGGTTGCGCCGAGCTTCTCGCCTTCCTGCGGGGCCGGTCAACCATGGTTCAGGCACGCGAGCACTGGGTGAAGAACACCCGGGCGTATGCCAAGCGGCAGATCACCTGGTTCAACAAGGAAGAGGGCATCCACTGGTTTGCGCCCGGCAACGGCGAGGGCGTTGCCGATCTCGTGGAGTCATGGCTGTCCGAGCGGAGTTGATCAGCACCCGGCCAGGACGGCCAATTGCGTCGGGGTCATGGCCCAGTTCAGGGTCCCGGCTGCCTGGCCCGGTTCAAGGGCGATCTGCATGAGCCCGCCGTTTTCCACTCGGACGTCCACCCCTTTGGCCGGCGACAGGATGGCCGAGGCCAGAAGGGCCAGCGAGGGCAGATGCCCGGCGATGAAAATGGAATCCAGCCCATCGTATTCTTTGATGAATCGTAAGGCTTCCGAAGCCGGGGCCATGGCTTTGACCGCGTCCGTGACCACTATGCGCGAGGCCGGGTAGCCCGTTCGCTTGGCCATGATCTCGGCGGTTTGGAAGGAGCGGAGCTTGGGGCTGGCCACCACGAGCTGGAAGCGCAGGCCGAGAATGGCCGCGGACCTGGCGGATTTCTCCACTTGTTCCCGACCCACCGGACTCAGGGGCTGATTCAAATTGACTTCCTTGGGAAGGCAGGCTCCGTGCTGCATGAGATGGATAAGCATGTCTCGCTCCGATAGTTGATTTGCGTAACCGAACCAGGGTAGCACCGGACCCGCCCAGCGGCAAGCGGCTTGCAGAAAAGCGGCAAGCGCGATACATGGATGAAGCCTTGGCCATTCCGGCCGCCCGAGGCCATGAACACTTCAGGACAATTGCCAAATGCCGTTTCGAATATTTATTCCCATCATATTGTCGTTTTTGCTTTTACCGCTGCCGACTTTCGCCTTTGACGGGTTTGTGCAGCCCGTTGGGACGAATGGTTCCATCGCTTGGGGGACCGGCGAGGTGGTCGTGGCGCGTGGCGTCGAGGGCGCGTCTTCGGACGAGTCCAACGCGGCGCTTTCCCCGCTGGCCCTGCGTACGGCCGTGACCCAGGCGCGTAAACAGCTTCTCGATATGGTCATGTCCGTGCGCATCGACGGCCGTCAGACCGTGCGCGCTTTTCTGTCCGGGAACAGCGACGCCGTCGCCCAGGTGCGCGGCATCATCCAGAATTCCCTATATCGGGGACCGGGCCTCTACGACGAGGCGGGCACCATCCGCGTCTCTGAACGGCTTCGCGGACAGTTGGCCGAACTTATTCTGCCCACCACCATTCAGTTTCAGAGCGGCATTCCTCCCAAGCTTTCCACGGCGAGGGGACCGGAGTTGCCCGGCGATGCGCCCGAAGCCGTCGGCGGCGACGCTCGCGGCTATACCGGCGTGGTCATCGACGCCCGAGGACTCGGGATCACTCCGGCGCTGGCCCCGGTCATTTTCGGCCAGGACGGTTACGGAGCCTACGGTTATTACGGCGTCAGCCGGAACAGCGTGGTGGAAAAGGGCATGGTCGCCTATTCTGACAGCGACAACCCCAAGGTGCTGGCCGAGCGTGTCGGCGACAGGCCGCTGATGGTCCGTGGGCTGAGCGCCTACGGTTCGTGGCGGACCGATGTGGTCATTGCGGCCGACGACGCCCGGCTTGTCCGGGCTGTGACCAAGACCGGCCCGGTCGCGGACGGATGCAGGGTGGTTATCCTGGTGGACCGTCCGGACAACAGCCAAGAAAGCGGGGATGCGGCCGGAGCCGCCAAGGGAGAGGGCGATGCGTAGATTGCTGTTCATTTTTTCTGTTGCCTGCTGCTTGTTGACCGCGTGGCCCGAGGCCTTCGCCGGTCAGGTGCAGGTGTTCGAACCCGCCGCGGAAGGCGTGTCCCAGCCCGAGCTACGCGAAAAGGCCCGCTCGCAGGGGTTCGCGCAGGCCGTGCTGGACGAGGCTTCGGTCATGCTTTCGGGCAAGCTTTCCAAGGAGCGTACCGCTCTGTTCAAGGAGTATCTCGCGGGGCACGCCGAGCCGTTTATTCAGGGGTACAAGGTCGTCTCCTTTCAGAATACCCCGGAAGGCCTGGACCTGACCATGGACGTGCGGGTGGATCGCCGGACCCTGCGCGACAGCCTGGGCTCCATGGGGCTTTTCGCCACCCTGTCCCAGCCTCAGCCCGCCACCGTTGTCTGGCCCGGAGACCTTGCCGACGAGGAGCTGTTGGCCCTGCACCATCTCATCGCACTGACCGGAATCGCACCCGCCGAGGGAGTCTCTCCGGTGTTCACCCTGGAGCGGGGCGACGAGAAGGGCGTCTATCGATGCCGCCTGTCCTACAACGGCGAGGAGTGGTTGGCCCTCAACGGCGACATGGCCCAGGCCTGGTTCACTCTCTGGCCGAGGTTCTTCAATCGTCCCGTGGCCAAGGCTGCGCGGGGAGGCGGCGAATCCCTGACCGTTTCCGGCTGGTTCTCCGCCGATGGCGTGCTGGAGTTCGATCGCGTGCTGCACGGTTGGGATTCCGCCGTGCAGAATGCGCAGCTTGTGGAGATGGATATGCAGCCCACCGGGGCCGGGGCCACCTGGACTCTTACCGTGGTCAACCGCAACCGGCTGGAAACGCAGCTCAATGCCTTTCTGCCCCAGCGTGGTTTGAGTTTCCATCTGGCCGAAGGGAACAAGGACTAGGCGGGAGAGGGGACGAGCAACGTGTCGCGTGACGCAATCTGGACGGTTCCCAATATTCTGACCGTCGTCCGCATACTGTTGACGCCGCTTTTCGTCGTGGCCTACGTGGGCGAGAATTTCAATCTCGCCTGGATGCTGTTCGCCGTGGCCGGTCTGACCGACGCCTTCGACGGCTTCCTGGCCCGCATATGGAATCAGCGCACGCAACTCGGGGCAGTGCTCGATCCCCTGGCCGACAAGGCGCTGCTGGTGACTTCCTTCATCTGTCTGGCGGTCAAGGGATGGATTCCCTTCTGGTTCGCCGTCCTGGTGGTCAGCCGCGATCTGATTATCGTCGGCGGCCTGGCCGTGCTCGCTTTCCTCGGCGTGGACGTGAAGAACCGAATCAAGCCCATCTGGATCAGCAAATTCAACACGGCCGCCCAAATCCTTTTCGTCGTGTCGGTCATGATCCATCGCACCTTCAAGCTGGATTACGGCTTCATCATCAATGGGCTGCTGGCCGTTACCGCCATTTCCACCATCCTCTCCGGCATTGCCTACGTCCGCCGCGGATTCGAAATTTTCTCGGAAGAAGGCACTGCTTAACAGATCGTTGGGTGGACAGAGGAAAGGAAAGAGGGAGGCTCGTTGAGCTTCCCTTTTTTTTGGGGGGGATACCCCTTTAGCTTGTGGTAAGGAAATCAGGTGGTGAAAGCCGCTTCGCGGCAATAGTCGGGTGATTTCGCCTCCGGCGGGCAAGGGCTCGCACCCTTGCATCCCTTGTATGCGCCTTCGGCGCGGGCTTTTGGGGTTTGGCAGCGTTTTGCTGCGAAAGGGGGGGGATATATAGGTCTTTTTTTGGGGGAGAGTATTTGGGCTGATCGTGCGCCGGGGTATTTGGGCATTAAAGGAGTTGAGAATAAAGGAAGGGCCAGGGAAATAAAAAGGCCCGACTGCGTTTGCAGGCGGGCCGGAAAAGCTATGTGATTAGGGCAGTGTCTAGCTGTCCTTCTTCTTCTCTTCTTCGGAGGTGGAGGATTTGGGGGTCACGTCGATTTCGTCAGGCTCGCTGGTGGCCTTTTTGAAGTTGCTGATGGCTTTGCCGATGCCGCCGCCGATTTCCGGAAGCTTTTTCGCGCCGAAAATGACCAGGACAATAACGAGGATAATCAAGAGTTCCCAAACGCCGAATCCGCCAATCATATATTGCCTCCAATTGCGTGAATGACTTCGCGATTATTTGTGTTAGGGCTATACACCCGCCTCATTGCCCAGTCAAGGACGGCGGATCATTTCCCCGATATGGTCCGGCCGTGTCGCGGCCGGGAAAAGGCCGGTTTGACTTTACAATTGAATGCTCGGGCCTTACATGATCCCCATTGGCGCAGGAAGACCGGCCGGTCACGGCTCCGAAGATTTCGCACGCACTGAATCAAGGGTACGGATGAGCAGAATTTCCCGGTTGCCGGGCACGGACTGTCGGC
The DNA here is from genome assembly GCF_028532725.1 of Desulfovibrio sp. Fe33. Lineage (NCBI taxonomy): Bacteria > Pseudomonadati > Thermodesulfobacteriota > Desulfovibrionia > Desulfovibrionales > Desulfovibrionaceae > Desulfovibrio > Desulfovibrio sp. Fe33. The sequence continues at coordinate 317,249 of NZ_JAQKGU010000003.1, read as the reverse complement.
ATCATCTCAATGGCCGCTGCCTTTACGAGGAGTGGCTCAATCCCGGATACACGAAGTCATGGCGCTGCCAGGTTACGGCCCGGTGGGAGTCTTCCTTCGACGATTTTTTGCGGCGCGCCGAATTCTTCGGCGTGGCCGAGGACGCGGCCCCCGACCTCTGGGGACGCCAATTCCAGCGGATGGCCCGGGACACGTTCCACTGTGGGATGTACACCTACAGGCCCGGCACGGACGCGCCGGGTTGCGGCCACCATCTGGACGGGGTCTGCGTCATGGGGCTGCCCCGATGTAACGGGCGGTGCCGCCATTACGGTCTGAACACCGACGAACAGAGCTAAGGAGATTGCGCATCATGCTGCTGGCTTTTCCCTACATGCATCCCGAATTGTGGTCGGGCGACGACCTCGACGGACTGACCTTTTTCGATCCCGGCCTGACCGACGAGGCCGATCACCACGCATTTCGGCCCGAAGGGCTGCCCCTTGATCCGAAGACGGCGCGGTCGCTCATCAAGGACTGCATCAATTTTGGAGAGCAGTTCAAGGACCCCAGTGAAATGGCCTATTTCGGAGCCTTGACCTCCGACGATTTCTACGAGGGCTCGTCCATGTCCATCCAGGCCCAGTTGACCCGCCAGTTCGATGACGGGCAGGGATCGAAGGCGGAGCGTGAAGAGCGTGACGCCCGTTCCAAGGCCCAGTTCGTGCTGCTTCTGGCTTGGTCCTTTGAAGAGCGCATCCTGGAACTGGTCGGGCTCGAAGAGGGGATCAAGGACCATTGGGACTCCATGGACCGGACTATCGGGGTGGACGAGGAAGACAGCCTTGGTGAGCGGGAGACCGCTTTGGGCGAGACTTTAAGCCACACCGGGGGCGCGTCCGCCGGCCAGGAAATCCAGTTGCCCTGGCAGCGGGTGATCGAGGCTTTGCCCGCCTTCATCCCCGGGGACGCCGAGCTGGTCTGCGCCGATCCCGAGATATTCGAGGTTTGGGAAGAGTTCGGCATCGCCTTCGAGGAAGGGGAGGACGGACTCCTGCGGGCCACGGCCCCGGCCTGGCGGTTTGGCTGCCGCCGCAGCGAGCCCAAGGGGATGCCTGCGGCCTTGAAGGAACTGACCGTCGCAATTCTCAAATAGATTTCGGAGTGATACATGGCGATAGCCAACCCATTGATGAACCCCCGCCTGATCGAGGGCGTCAAGACCGTTGTCTTCGACAATGACGGGGTGCTGATCGATTCCTATGAGGCCAATATGGTCTATTACGGCACCATCCGGCGCGAGCTGGGGCTGCCGCCCATGACCGAGGCCGAGAAGTATTATGTGCACACGCGCACCCACGAAGAAGCCGTGCGCCATATCGTTCCCGCCGACAAGCTTGAGCGGGCTTTCCAGATCGGCGCGACCATGAACCAGGCGTCCTTGGCCCCGTACTTTAAGCGTTCGGAGGGCATCCGCGAGTTCTTGAGCTGGCTCCGCTCGGCCGGGTTCGGTCTGGCCGTGAACACCAGCCGGGGCTCGTCCATGGATTTGGTCCTCAAGCTTACGGATCTGGAGGGATTCTTCCACCCGGTCATCACTTCCTGCAAGGTCAGCAAGCCCAAGCCGCATCCCGAGGGGCTGTTCCGGATCATGCAGGAACACGGTGTGCGTCCGGACGAAGTGGCCTACATCGGCGACTCCGTGGTGGACCAGCGGGCCGCGCAGGCGGCGGGGGTGCGTTTCTGGGCATATCGCGACCAGGGCCTTGAGGCCGATGTGCACGTTGAGAATTTCTGGGCCATCCGGGCGGCCATGCAACGCTGCTATAAAGGGTGCGCCCCCGCGTTTTAGGACTTGATTCTTGCATTCCCGTATGCGAAATTACCAACATTGATACTAATCACCGGTGCTTGGCACCGCGTCGTTTGGAGGCCTCATGGACTTGATTGTCCAAGCAATTGCTACAGTTCTCGACATCGTTCTCTCTGCCTACTTCTGGGTCGTCATCATATCTGCGCTCCTGTCCTGGGTGAATCCGGACCCGTACAACCCCGTCGTGCGTTTTCTGCGCGGCGTGACCGAGCCTGTTTTCTACAAGATTCGCAGTTGGATTCCGTTCGCCGTTGTCGGCGGTTTCGACCTTTCCCCCATCGTGGTGCTGCTGGCCATCAAGGTCTGCCAGATCGTGGTGGTGGGGAACCTCCTGCGATTGGCCTATTCCATGGGCTCCGGGATGTCCATGTAGCCCTTTGACCAAGGAGGACTGTGGTGACGGTTTCCAAGATCGATTTGCTCAACAAACAGTTCTCGCGGGGCCTGCTCGGCTATTCGCGCGCCGAGGTCGACCAGTTCATGCTTGAGCTGGCCGAAGTCCTGGGCGACGCGGCCGACATGCAGAAGGCCATGCGCGTGAAGATCAAGCGGCTGGAAAGTTCCCTCAAGGAGTACCGCCAGCGCGACGAGACCCTGCGCGACACGCTCATGTCCACTCAGAAGATGGTCGACGATCTCAAGGTCGCGGCCGGTCGCGAGGCGCGGCTCATTCTGGACGAGGCGCGCGCCAAGGCGGACGAAACCGTGCGCAAGGGGCACAACCGCCTGGCTCATATCCATGAGGAGATAGAGTCCCTGAAGCGGACCCGCACCCAGTTCGAGGTCCAGCTCAAGGGGATGCTCAACGCGCATCTTGAAATGCTTGAGCACAGCGATCCTGAAAGGGACAAGGTCGAGGAGATCGAGTCCAAGCTCAAGTACCTGAAGAAGGTCGAATAGGGAGAATCGTATTTCAAGGCCGGAGTTCGTTTCAAGGCGGGAGTCGGGGTGGTCCCTCGACGTTTGGGCCCAACCGGGCGCAAGAAAGGACGAGATCGCCGGCGTGTACCAGGGGTGCCTGAAAGTTCGCCTTAGGGCACCGGCGGTGGACAACAAGGCCAACAAGGGGTTGGTCGAATTCATCGCCAGGTTGTTGCGGTTGAAAAAAAGTCAGGTGGAGATCGCCTCCGGCCACTCCAGCCGGAAAAAGCACCTGGCCCTTAATATTGCGGGAGAGCCGGACTGGGGAAGTCTTCTTCCAGGCGAGTCACCGCGTTAACCTGTAAAAAGGAGCAACACATGGAAGCCAAAGACCTTGAACTCATTGAGAAGTACGGGGCCGAAGATTCGCAACTCAAGGCTCTGTGGGATCAACATAACAATTACGAAAAAATGCTGGATAAGCTTGAGTCCAAGGCCTACCTGTCTCCTACTGAAATGCAGGAAGTGAAGGAGCTCAAAAAGAAGAAGCTGGCGGGCAAGACGACCTTGCTGGCTCTGCTCGACAAATATCGCAAATTGGAGGCATAGCCGATGAAATTGACCGGGGCCCAGATTCTGTTGAAGTGTCTGGAAGAGGAAGGTGTTGATGTCATGTTCGGTTTCCCCGGGGGAGCCGTGATCGACATTTATGACGAGATTCCCAATTCGTCCGTGGAGCACATTCTGGTGCGTCACGAGCAGGGGGCCATTCACGCCGCCGACGGATATGCCCGCGCCACCGGCCGGGTAGGGGTATGCCTAGTCACCTCAGGCCCCGGCGCCACCAATACCGTGACCGGAATCGCCACGGCTTACGCCGATTCCATTCCGGTCGTCATTTTTACCGGTCAGGTGCCCCGGGCCCTGATCGGCAATGACGCATTCCAGGAAGTGGACATCGTCGGGATCACCCGGCCCTGCACAAAACACAACTACCTGGTGCAGGACATCGAGGACCTGGCCCGGACCGTCAAGCAGGCGTTCTATCTGGCCCGCTTAGGACGTCCCGGCCCGGTGCTGGTGGACCTGCCCAAGGACATTCAGCAGCAGGTGGCCGAGTTCGAGTACCCGGACAGCGTGTCCATGCGCAGCTACAAACCGACCCGGAAGCCGCACATCGGCCAGATCCGCAAGGTGGTCAAACTCCTCAAGAAGGCCAAACGGCCGTTGATCTATTCCGGCGGCGGAGTGATAACCTCCGGCTCCCACGAAGACCTCACCTGGCTGGGCCAGACGCTCCACATTCCGGTGACGTCCACCCTCATGGGCCTGGGCGCGTTTCCGGGCGACGATGAGCTCTTTCTCGGTATGCTCGGTATGCACGGCACCTATGCGGCCAACATGGCCGTGAACAACTGTGATCTGCTCCTGGCAGTGGGCGCGCGGTTCGACGACCGCGTCACCGGCAAGGTGGACACCTTCGCGCCCAACGCGACAATCGTGCATATTGACGTTGACCCGACCTCCATCCAGAAAAACGTCTCGGTCCATGTGCCCCTGGTGGCGGACTGCAAGCCCGCCCTGGCTTCTCTCAAGGCGGAGACCGAGGGCACGCTGGACGAATTCGACTGGGCTGCCGACCATAAGCCCTGGGTGGACATGGTTCAGGGCTGGGCCAAGGAGCATCCGCTGACCTACAAGGACGACTCCGACAGCATCAAGCCCCAGTTCGTGGTCGAAAAGATTTATGAAATAACCAAGGGCGACGCCATCATCGCCACGGAAGTGGGGCAGAACCAGATGTGGGCTGCCCAATTCTTCAAATACACCCGGCCCAACACATTGCTGACCTCGGGCGGTCTCGGCACCATGGGATACGGCTTTCCGGCGGCCCTGGGCGCGCAGAGGGCCTTCCCAGACAAGCTGGTCATCGACATCGCCGGGGACGGCTCCATACAGATGTGCATCCAGGAGATGATGACCGCCGTGTGCAACAAACTGCCGGTCAAGATCGTCATTCTCAACAACGGTTATCTCGGCATGGTCCGGCAGTGGCAGGAGCTTTTCTACGACAAGAATTACTGCGCCACCTGCATGGACGCCCAGCCCGACTTCGTCAAGCTGGCCGAGGCCTACGGAGCCGCAGGCTATCGCGTGACCGAGAAGAAGGACGTCGAGAAGACCTTGCGCGAGGCGTTTGCGGTGGACAAGCCGGTCATCGTGGATATCCGCGTGGAAAAAGAAGAAAATGTCTACCCCATGGTCCCGGCCGGAGCGTCGCTGACCGAGATGCTGCTGGTTTAGGAGGCCGTGATGAGCAAACACACTCTTTCCGTAATGGTTGAAAACGAGCCGGGCGTCCTGTCCCGCGTGGCCGGGCTCTTTTCCGGACGCGGCTTCAACATCTACTCCCTGAACGTGGCCCCGACCCTGGAAAAGGGGGTCTCCCTCATGACCATTGTGGCCGAGGGCGACGACTCCATCATCGAGCAGATCGTCAAGCAGCTCCGGAAATTGGTCCCCACCATTAAAGTGAAGGATCTTACCGAGCTGCATTCGGTTGAACGGGAAATGGTCCTGCTCAAGGTCAATGCCGAAGATTCAAAACGGGCGGAGATCCTGCGTATTGTTGACATCTTCAGGTGCAAGGTTGTAGACGTGAGCGTTGACGAACTGACCATTGAGGTCACGGGAGACCAGGGAAAGATCAGCGCGATCATCAACCTGCTCACCCGTTTCGGTATCAAGGAAATCGCCCGCACCGGCAACGTCGCAATGCGACGATCCATGCAGATCGACCTATAATTTGCAATCAGGCGAGTCACCGGGCCAGGAGTTCGCTCCTTGCCCGGTCTTTTGCATGTTTATATAATTCAAGCTGTTGCGCCCTCAACGGGGGCAAATAATATCGAGGAGAAACTCCCATGAAAGTGTATTACGAGAAAGATGCGGACCTGAGCCTTTTGAAAGACAAAACCGTGGCCGTCGTGGGCTACGGCAGCCAGGGTCATGCCCATGCGCAGAACCTGCGCGACTCCGGCGTAAACGTCATCGTCGCCCAGCGTCCCGGTGGCCCCAACTACGATCTGGCCAAGGAGCACGGCTTCGAGCCCATGTCCGTCGCCGACGCCGCCAAGCAGGCCGACATGATTATGATCCTGCTGCCCGACCAGTATCAGGCCGAGGTCTTCAAGAAGGATATTCTCCCGTATCTCGAAGAAGGCAACATCATCGCCTTCGGTCATGGCTTCAACGTCCATTTCCAGCAGATCACCCCGCCCAAGGGCGTGGACTGCGTCATGATCGCCCCCAAGGGACCGGGCCATCTGGTTCGCCGCACCTTTACCGAGGGCGGCGGAGTGCCGTGCCTGGTGGCCGTGGCCGCCGACGCTTCCGGCAAAGCCACTGAAATCGCTCTGGCCTACGCCAAGGGCATCGGCGGAGCTCGTTCCGGCGTCATCAAGACCACCTTCAAGGAAGAGACCGAAACCGATCTGTTCGGTGAGCAGGCCGTGCTTTGCGGTGGTCTGACCGCTCTGTGCAAGGCCGGATTCGACACCCTGGTCGAGGCCGGTTATCAGCCCGAAATGGCCTACTTCGAGTGCATGCATGAGCTCAAGCTCATCATCGACCTGATGTACGAGGGCGGCCTGGCCAACATGCGCTATTCCATCTCCGACACTGCCGAGTACGGCGACTACGTCACCGGCCCGCGCATCATCACCGACGAAACCCGCGAAGAAATGCGCCGCGTGCTCAAGGACATCCAGTCCGGAAAGTTCGCCCGCGACTTCATCCTGGATAACCAGGCCGGTCAGGTGGGCCTCAAGACCATGCGCCGCATCGAAGCCGAGACTCAGATCGAGGAAGTCGGCGGCCGTCTCCGCAAAATGATGAGCTGGCTCAAGAAGTAGCTCTCTTTCGCTTGTGACATACAAAGGCCTCCGCACAGTTGTGCGGAGGCCTTTTCTTTGGGACTCATCGTTTAAGTCTCTGAAGAAGGAAATCAGGTGTTGAAAGCCGCTTCGCGGCGATAGTCGGGTGATTTCGCCTCCGGCGGGCAAGGGTTCGCACCCTTGCATCCCATGTAAGCGCCTTCGGCGCAGGGGGTTCGTTACGTGCGTTCTGCGGCGAAAGCGGGGCGTTGGATATATGGGACTCTTTTCTTTTGCCTGCGAGGAAGGTCTTCCTTTGTTTACGGAAGGTTGGCGAATGGGAGAGGAAGAGGGCGGAGCGCTCCGTCGTAATACCCGTGGAATGGGCCTGGAAGCCGTGTTTGTGACATTATTTCCTCCCGCGTTTTTTTCGCTTGACGCAGTGTGTGATCGTTTTTAGAGGACGCTCTCTATTTTCTTTGAGGGGTGAAAAACATGTCTTTGGATGTGCTGTTTCTCGGGGGGCTCGTCTTCCTTGCCGAAGTGCTGGTGCTGACTATCGGCACGGTGCGGACCATGGTCACCGTGTTGGGTGAATCCCGGGCGGCTTTTTATCTCGGCTGCTTTGAGATGACCCTTTGGGTGTTCGGGACTTCGGCCGTCATGCTCAAGGTCGGCGACGAGCCGATTCTGGGCGTGTGCTACGCCGTCGGGTTCGCCTGCGGCAACGTGGTGGGCATCATGGCCGAGAAGAAGCTGGCCCTAGGCAACGTGGTCGTGCGTCTTATCAGCGCGAACGGCGGGGATGAGATAGCCCGCGCGGTCCGCCGGGCCGGTTTCATGATTACCACGGTGGCAGGTGAAGGCTGCCATGGCGCGGTTTCGGTTCAGTTCGTGGTTTGCAAGCGGAAGGATATGAAGCTGGTGCTGTCCGAGGCTCGCGGGGTCGATCCCGATTTGTTCTATACCTTCGAGACCGCGGGGGGCGCCAGCGAGGTGCCGAGTCCGACGGCCGGCCGCATGGACAGGTTCCTGCGTCCTATCCGCCGCCTGGTCCCGCAGTTCTGATCCCGCCTGTCACGCAACGCGGGCCGCATTGCCGTTATGGCGGTGCAGGGCCGCGCCGAGCGCTCCCATGTGGTCGGGATTTTCCGGAATGAGAATGTCCCGACCTATTTCGCCGTTCACGGCTTGGGCGAGCAGTCTGAGCACGCAGGGGTTGTTCGCCACGCCGCCCGTGAATACCATGGGGAATTTGAGTCCCACCCTGCGGAGCATGTTGGCGGTACGTTTGACAATGGCCTTGTGCAGACCGAGCGCGATGGCCTCGGGGCTCTCGCCGCGCGCCATGAGGGAGGTCGCCTCGGTTTCCGCGAAGACCGTGCAAATGGAACTGATCTCGGGCGGATTCTCTCCTTTGAGGGCGTAAGGTCCGAACTCTTCCACCGGAATCTGGAAGACTCCGGCCGTGTATTCCAGGAATTTGCCTGTCCCTGCCGCACATCGATCGTTCATCTCGAATTTCAGGACCCTGCCGTCCGCCAGGGACATGGCCTTGGTATCCTGCCCGCCGATGTCGAGCACGGTCGCCGCATCGGAAAACAGGTGAGCCGCGCCCAGGGCATGGGCCTTGATCTCCGTGATGGTCGAGCATTCGCAGTCCAGGTCCAGCCGCTGGATGAGATTGCGCCCGTAGCCGGTCCCGACCAAGGAGGCGGGGCGCAATCCCTCCAGCAATCTGGAACATTGATCCAGAGGGGAAAAGGTGGTGGGGAGCTTTCTCGACAACACCACCTCGCCGCCGATCAGGCCAACCAGCTCTATGGAGCGGGACCCGATGTCCAGTCCCACGATCATGCAAGGGTCTCCACGAACGCCTCCACCCGCGTCTTGAGCTGCTCCACGTCTTCCATGGAGTAGTCCGTTTCGATGGAGAGCATGGGAATGCCTTCGGCCTGCAACGTCTTGTCGACCTTGAGGGCTTCGTGGGTGTAGGGCTGGCAGAAAAGCAGGCTGTAATGGATCACGCCGTCCGCCTTCAGCGTTTTCGCCAGGGAAGTGATGTTGTTCAGGCGTTCTTCGTTCGGCGTAAAACAGGCGCAGTCGATCTTCATGTATCGGTCGGCGATGGCGTCGATCATTTCTTCCAGGGTTTCGCCAGATTCGTCCACCAGGTCGCGGGAGTTGCGGGTGCCGATGCAGGATTCCTCTCCCACGATGACCGCACCCGAGCTTTCCACCACGTAGGGGAGCTTCCAATTGGGCACGGCCATGGGACAGCCGGAAAGCAAAAGCCTGGGGGTATCCGCCGGGGCCACGCCGCCGCCCGCCGCGATACGTTCCTCCAACTCGTCACACAGTTCGTTGATCTTGGCCGTGAACCGGACCGGATCGTCGTAGAAGCTGATCTGGTTGACGAGCAGGGCGTCGCGTCCGGAAATGGGAGCGGGAGAGGCCGCGCGAAGGGCCGTGAGCCGTTGCAGGGCGCGCCGTTTGCCGTTGGCGATGCGAATGCCCTCCTTGAGCCTGTCGGCGGTGACGGTGCGGCCGGTCATTTCTTCGACGGTTTTCATGTAGCGGAGGATTTCGGATTTCCAGAGGTCGCGGGCCGCCGTCGATTTGGTTTGCGGCACTTCCATCACATATGTGGGCGCGATCTCGTTGAACGCCTCATATGCCTTCTTCTTGCCGTCGCAGGTGGTCTCGCCGACGATCATGTCGGAGGATTCGATATACGGGCACAGTTTGGCCATTTTGAAGCCGATGAACGATTTGATGAGGGCGCAGGTGTTGCGCGGCACGAGTTGTTCGGCCAGGTCGCTGCCGGCCTCGGCTCCGGCACACAGTCCGACATGGATGGCGTCGGCGGCCAGAGTGATTTCCTCAGGCACGAAAACGCAGAAGGAGCCGATCACCTTGCGGCCTGCCGCCTTGGCTTCCTGGAGTTCGCGTATCCGCAGCCCGTGTACTTCGGAGAGAACGAAGTCCAGATACTCCGCACCCTTGAGCCTGTTCTCCTGGGACAGGTAAATGTCGCCGTAGAATTTGCCGAGCACTTCGAGGAGCCCGTCGTGGGCTTCCAGGTCCATATTCAGTTTTTCCCACATTGCGTGGTGGCCGGTATCTGACATGACGGTCTCCATGGGCTGGGTGTTGATTCTTGGGCGATTTATCTATCGAAAAAGTAGATAGATGACTAGCTATATTTTCTATATATCGAAGGGGGATAATGACAGAAAAATGCACTGTACAAAGCTTTTGCACCAATTTTTTGAAAAACATCGGAATTTCAGCATATTCATAACTGGATGATTTAGCTGGGAAATTCCATGGACGCTGCAATCAGTCAAATTTCCTTTGGAAATGCCATATGATTTAATATCTTTATTTCAACCTGTTATGTATGTGTTGGTGTCAAATCTTTGTGCAGTCGCTTCTCCATTGAATAGGGCGCGTCAGTTTCATAGGTTCAGTTATGTCTTGTCGAGCATAATATTGAATGGGGCGATTTCTGAAAAACTGTTTTTTTCAGTGCCCGACTCCGTCATGGCGTGGCTGCGGAATGCGCTGAAGGCGGAGGGTACGGACCGACGTAACCGGACTTCAGGTCATGTCGGGGACGGATCGCCTTGATGCTCGTAAGGTAGGGGGGAGTCCATGCTTGAAGCAATAACGAGAAAAAACACCGTCGGAAAGAGCAATCCCACCATGCGCATGCATCTGTGGTTTGAGACCGATGAGGGCGTCCTTTTCGGTCTTGGCCGTCTGCAACTGCTCAAATGTGTGGAGGAGTATGGTTCTCTCAAGGCGGCGGCCGAGGCCTTGGGCATGTCCTATCGGGGAGCCTGGGGCAAGATTAAGACAACCGAGGAATTGATAGGCCACAAACTTATCGAACGGGCCTCCAACAGACGTGCCGGGTATCACCTGACCACCTACGGAAAATCCATCGCCAAGTGCTATGACAGGTGGTATCAGGAGGTCGAGGCCTTCGCATTATCCAAGAGTCATGAATTATTGCCTTTTTCTCTTGATCGGTACAAATGAGCCTAATTCAGTATTTTTCAATGTGTTAAATATAACATATTGAATTAATTGAATTTTATGCTATTATGACGATACCTGGGCATTTCGCGCGGGGAAGCAACTGCCGGGCAGGTTTACGTATTCCGGCATAGATCAAGGAGGCCATAGGTATGAAACTCGACCGCCGAAGCTTCATGAAGCTCGCAGGCTCCGGAGCGGCGTGTCTCACCCTCGGGCAGCTCGGTGTCAGCCTGACGCCGATCAAGGCCTACGCAGCGGAGATCAAGATATCCGGTGCGAAAGAGGTTGTGACGGTCTGTCCGTTCTGTTCGGTGAGCTGCCACGTCATCGGGTACGTCAAGGACGGGAAGCTCGTTAACGCCGAGGGCGATCCGGACTACCCCATCAACGAAGGATCCTTGTGCGCCAAGGGCGCGGCCATGTTCAGCATGACCACGAGCCATCATCGGTTGCAGAAGCCCCTGTACCGCGCACCCTTCAGCGACAAATGGGAAGAGAAGAGCTGGGACTGGATGCTGGACCGCATCGCGCGCCGCATCAAGGACACCCGCGACAAGGACCTCATTCTCAAAAACGGCAAGGGCGAAACGGTCAATCGCCTCGAATCCATGTTCCTGCTGGGCACCTCCCATGCGGGTAACGAGGAATGTGCCATCGCGCATCAAGCCATGCGCAGCCTGGGCGTCGTCCATATGGACCACCAGGCCCGTATCTGACACAGCGCCACAGTTGCGGCTCTGGGAGAGTCGTTCGGACGCGGTGCGATGACCAACCACTGGATCGACATCAAGAATGCCGATTCAATCCTTATAATGGGCAGTAATGCTGCCGAACATCATCCGATTTCGTTCAAGTGGGTATTGCAGGCCAAGGACAAGGGCGCCACTGTCATGCATGTGGACCCGAAGTTCTCGCGTACCTCTGCGCGGTCGGATTTCCATGTCCCCCTCAGGTCCGGCACGGATATCGCCTTCCTGGGCGGCATGATCAAGTACATCGTCGACAATGAGAAGTACTTCAAGGAGTACGTGGCCAACTACACCAACGCCGCTCTGGTCGTCGGCAAGGAGTACGGGTTCAAGGACGGTCTCTTCACCGGCTACGACGAGAAGACCCGTTCCTACGACAAGAGCAAGTGGGGCTTCGAAATGGACGCCAACGGCGTTCCCGTTCGCGACACCAGCATGAATAATCCCCGTTGCGTGTTCCAGCTTCTCAAACAACATTATTCCCGCTACGACCTGGACACCGTTTCCGCCACCACCGGCGTGTCCAAGGAAAACCTGCTCAAGGTGTACGAGGCCTTCGCGGCCACCGGCAAACCCGACAAGGCGGGAACCGTCATGTACGCTTTGGGTTGGACGCAGCACACCGTGGGCGTGCAGAACATTCGCTCCGCGGCCATCATCCAGCTGCTGCTCGGCAACATCGGCATCGCGGGCGGCGGCATCAACGCCCTGCGCGGCGAGCCCAACGTCCAGGGTTCCACCGACCACACCCTGTTGTACCACATCATCCCCGGTTACATGGCCATGCCGCACAGCGGCTGGCAGACCTACGATCAGTACATCAAGGGCAACACCCCGGTGAGCAACGATCCCATGTCCGCCAACTGGTGGCAGCACAAGCCCAAGTACTTCGCCAGCCTGCTCAAGGCCTGGTACGGCGATCACGCCAACAAGGAAAACGGCTTCTGTTATGAACTGCTTCCGAAGATCGAAAAGGGCGAGGACTACTCCTACATGTTCCTCTTCGACCGGATGTATCAGGGCAAGATCCGGGGCGGCATCATCATCGGCCTGAACCCCATGAACTCCGTGCCCAACACCAACAAGGTCCGCAAGGCCCTGGACAACCTGGAATGGCTGGTCACATCCGAGCTTCACCACTCCGAGACCACCGACAACTGGCATCGTCCCGGCGTGGACCCCAAGACGGTCAAGACGGAAGTCTTCCTCCTGCCTTCGGCCCACCGGCTGGAGAAGGAAGGCTCGGTGACCAACTCCGGTCGCTGGATGCTCTGGCACTACCAGGCCGTGAAACCCGCCTTCGAGGCGCGTCCCTTCGGCGACATGTTCTGCGGATTCATGTCCAGGCTGAAGGCCCTGTATGCGAAGGAGGGCGGCAAGCTGCCCGAGTCCGTCACCTGGCTCGACTACCCCGAGACCTACGATCCCGATGAACTGTGCGCCCGCATCAACGGTCGCTTCACCCAGGATAGCAAGGTCGGCGACAAGATGTATAAGAAGGGCCAGCAGGTGCCTTCCTTCACCGCGCTCAAGGATGACGGCTCGACAATGAGTCTGAACTGGCTGTACGCGGGCAGCTACACCGAAGAGGACGGCAACAAGGCCAAGCGCCGCAGCACCAAGCAGACCGAGATGCAGGCGAAGATCGGCCTGTTCCCCAACTGGGCCTGGTGTTGGCCGGTCAACCGCCGCATCCTGTACAACCGCGCCTCCGTCGACCTGAACGGCAAGCCGTACAACCCGGAAAAGGCCGTTATCGAGTGGAAGGACGGCAAGTGGATCGGCGACATCCCCGACGGCGGATGGCCGCCCGTCGCCTCCGGCAAGGGCCGCTACCCGTTCATCATGTCCAAGCACGGCTTCGGCCAGATCTACGGCCCCGGCCGTCAGGACGGCCCGTTCTCCGAGCACTACGAGCCGGTCGAGACTCCGGTGGATTCGAACAAGTTCTCCAAGCAGTTGAACAGCCCGGTGTACAAGTTCGTTTCCTCCAACATGGACAAGCTGGCCAAGCCCGCCGATCCCAACTACCCGATCGTGCTGACCACCTACAGCTTGACCGAGCACTGGTGTGGCGGCGGCGAGACCCGGAACATCCCGAACCTGCTTGAGGCCGAGCCGCAGCAGTACGTCGAGATGAGCCCGGAGCTGGCGCAGGAAAAAGGCATCAAGAACGGCGACGGCGTAATCATCGAATCCATCCGCGGAAAGGTCGAGGCCATCGCGATGGTCACGGTCCGCATGAGGCCGCTCAAGGTCCATGGACGCATCATCCACGAAATCGGTATGCCGTTCTGCTTTGGCTGGACGACTCCGGGCAGTGGTGACGCCACCAACAGGTTGACGCCTTCGGTGGGCGATCCGAACACCACCATTCCCGAGTATAAAGCCTGCTGCGTGAACATTCGCAAGGCCGACAAGCTCACTGAGCTGGCAACCTAAGGAGATGCGACATGCCTAAGTCATTCTTGATAGACACTTCCCGCTGCACCGCGTGCCGCGGCTGTCAGATAGCCTGCAAGGAGTGGCATGAACTGCCCGCCAACAAGACGACCCAGTACCATTGGGGCAGTCATCAGAACCCGCAGGACCTGAACCCCAACAACTACAAACTTGTTCGCTTCAGCGAACACCTCGAAGACGGCGTGGTCCGTTGGAACTTCTTCCCGGATCAGTGCCGCCACTGCGAAGTCCCTCCGTGCAAGGAACTGGGCGACGTGTACATCGAGGAGGCCATCGTAAAGGACGAGAAGACCGGTGCGGTTCTTTTCACCGAAAAGACCAAGGACTTCTCCAAGGAACAGGCTGAAGAGGTTCGCGAGGCATGCCCGTACAACATCCCCAGGCGCAACGAAACCACCGGGATGCTGTCCAAGTGCACCATGTGCAACGACCGCGTCCATGCGGGGATGTTGCCTGCGTGCGTCAAGGTCTGTCCCACCGGGACCATGAACTTCGGCGACCGCGAGGAGATGCTCGCCCTCGGCAAGCAGCGCCTCGCCACCCTGAAGCAGAAATGGCCCAAGGCTATGCTGGCCGATCCCGAAGACGTCAACGTCATCTACCTGCTCACCGACGAACCCGCGAATTATCACGATCACGCGGTTGCGGAGGCCAATGTCGGCCCCATGTCGAAGAAGCAGTTCCTTGCCACCCTGGCAAGACCCTTCAAGGCCATGAAGGCTTAACCTGAAACAACCTCTCCGCAGAGGCCGGGGCGTCCGCCGTGGACGCCCTGGCCCGAAGCGGGGCGGAGTATGGAGCGCTCCATGAAAACGGTTTCCGACCAGAAGACTGTGGCTACGACTCTCGACGCCATCAAGAAACGCGTGCCCGCGTATACCGAGCTGGCCGAAACATTCGGTCCGCTTTTTGTGGAAAAAGCCCGGTTGCGCGATGAATTCGCGGCCGCGGGGCCGGTCGCGCCCGCCATCGACACGGCGCGCGCCAATCAGGGCGTGCCGGTCCTGGTCGATACTGATTTCTCCCCTTGGGCTGAAAGTTTGAAGAAGTCGGCGGCGGCCCTGTTGCCCCTGCTTTTCGACGTATTCAAGCCGGATGAGAAGGCGTGGAGGAATCTTGAAGCCTTTCTGGACGATTCCGACAAGATTGCAGGGCTTGCCCAGGCTCGGATCGAAGGTAATTGGAAACACTTTGAGAATACCTCCGTACAGCTCGGCATAACACCGTATACCACGCTGCTGTATATTTCAGAGACCGTTTTCTCGCCTGTTTTGTGTGCATTGACCGACGCCCTGGGCGAGCCCCTTTCCAAGCTCCCTTGGGATGAAGGATACTGTCCCGTGTGCGGCTCCGCGCCCTCCATTTCGCAGCTTTCCCCCAAGGAAGTCACCGAGCTGGATCAGTTGGTCGGCGGCGGGGGCAAGAAGTTCCTGCACTGTTCCCTGTGCGGCCATGACTGGCGCTACAAGCGCAACGCCTGCCCGTCCTGCGGCAACGACGAGAACGAGTCGCGTGAAATCTTTTTCATGGACGACGTGAAGTTCGAGCGTATCGAGGCGTGCCACAAGTGCGGCAAGTACTGCCTGAACATCGACATGCGCGAGTGCGACCCTCAGCCGGACCTGGATGCCGTTCAGATCGGGCTCATTCATTTGGACATCTTTGCCCGGGAACATGATTTGAGCCCCATTTCTTCAACGCTGTGGAACAGTTTGGAGTAGGCGCATGACCGCGTCCACCACGCATCTCAGGGCCGTGAGCGGTCCGGCCGAAACGGAACGGCCCGTCCGCGAAACCGGGAACCGGCCCATCCAATTGGCCTGTCCGGTGACCATTCAGCGGTATGCCGACGGGAAGCTGGCCTTCAAGAAGGACAGCATCGCCGAGGAGGCGGACATCCGGCTGACCGTCAACGGACAGCAGGAGGCCGTCCTGGCCCGGACGCCCGGCGACGACATGAACCTTGTGGCGGGCTACCTGTTCTCCCGGGCCATGGTCATGTGTCCGGAGGATATCCTGAGCATTACGTTCTCCTACCATGGGCCGTCGCGGGTGGATGTGGTTCTCAAGGCCCCGAGCGTCGTGCGGCGCATCTACCCCTCGCCCAGACCCGTGCATATCGCGCCCGAGCTGCTCTTCAGGCTGAAGGAAATCTTTGAAAGGCGGCAGAGCCTGTTCAAGAATACCGGGTCAACCCATGCGGCTGCGCTGTTTTCCAAAGAGGGGGAGCTGATTTCCTACGGGGAGGACGTCGGACGGCACAACGCTTTCGACAAGGCCGTGGGGCGGTCCCTGAATGAAGGGACTCTGGAGACCGTGACCATCGCCATGCTCTCGTCCAGGCTGGCCCTGGAGCTGGCCATGAAGGCGACCACGGCCAACATTCCGGTGTTGTGCGGGTTCTCGGCCGCCACGAGTTCGGCCATTACTTTTGCGGAGCGCAACAACCTGAGTCTGGTGGGGCGCATCAAGGGCAACTCGTTCAATGTCTACGCCAACGGCTGGCGTTTTTGCTGACGGTTATTTTCCGCCGAGGATTTGCCGCTTAAAGGACGCGCCCGGCCCGGGTTTCGGTCCTATCCATGTTGACAGGATGGCGTCGGCGAAGTCCTTGCCGGGAATGGTCCCTTTGGCCTGTCCCGCGATCATGACGAGCGTGCCGACACCTTGGGTGTAGGTGAAGCGCATCTCCTGCCCTTCCTTCATGTCAGCCATCATGCCGGTCAGTTCGTCGAATTCCTTCCTGAGTTCCGGAGCGACGCTTTCTACGTTGGCTTCAAGTCCTTCGATCCATGCCTGGTTTATGGCTTTGGCATCCACATCGCGCAGGAAGCGCATGACCATTATCCTCGGTTCGCCGTTTTCAAGAATCTTATTGGGTTCATTTGATTTTTCGGCAAGATACAGTCCGGCAACATAGACGTCGACGAAGAATTTCTCGCGCAGGGCGATGCCGTTGAGGACGAGTTCCCGCTCGTTCCCGCTCTCTGTGTCGGGGAGGGCGACTCCGGCCAATTCGGCTGCGAAGGCCGGGCTCAGGCAAAGCAGGGCCGCGATCAGAACGGCGGAGGGGACAAGATGTCTCATGGCGTTTCCTTATGCGTCCAGGGTGTCCAGGAATCGGGACACGGTCAGGTTGAATTCCTCGGGCTGTTCATAGAACGGCATATGGCCGCTTCTGTCCAGGATGACGAATCGCGATCCGGGCAGGGTGCCCGCCACGAAACGGCCGGTGGAAGGTCCGCAACACATGTGCAGGGAGCGGCCGTAAACCACCATCGCAGGCACGCTCACCGTGGGCAACAGGGGAGTGGCGTCCCGCCTGGCGTAGTCCGCGTAGATGGCGGCGGCCGTTTCCGGATCGGTCTTGAGTTGTTCGGCGACCATCCAGTGCAGGGCGTG